>NZ_JBHYJD010000067.1:0-51375 GCF_042740555.1 Nonomuraea sp. NPDC059007
GCGGCCGATCATCGGTCGTTCTCTTTAACCTTGTCGGTGGCGCAGCAGCCGTCGGCGCACGCGGTCGCGCCGGTCGGCTCGCCCCCGCCGTCGCCAGCTTTGGAACCAGCGCCCGCGCCACTCCCGGCGCCCGCGCGAGCCTCGGTGCCAGCACCCGCGCCGCCGCAGGCGCTGGCGGCGGTGTGGGTGCCGGTGTCGGGGTGGCTGGGGAGGGCGCAGCAGGCGTCGCCGCGCCAAGCCTCGCGGCCTTCCTTTACGGCGACGCCCGCGATGACCAGAGCGGCGATCGGGTCGGCCCAGGACCAGCCGAACAAGCTGTTGAGCGCCAGGCCCACCAGCAGTACCGCGGACAGGTAGGTGCACAGCAACGTCTGCTTGGAGTCGGCCACGGCGGAGGCGGAGCCGAGTTCGCGACCGGTGCGGCGCTGGGCGGCCGACAGGAACGGCATGACGGCCAGCGACAGGGCGGCCAGGATCAGGCCGGGTGTGGAGTGCTCGGCCTCGCCCACGCCGAGCAGGGCGCGTACGGCGTCGAAGGTGACGTAGGCGGCGAGCGCGAAGAACGAGATCGCGATGACGCGCAGCGCTGTCTTCTCCCGCTTCTCGTGGTCGGTGGCCGAGAACTGCCAGGCGACCGCGGCAGCCGAGGCGACCTCGACCACGGAGTCGAGACCGAAGCCGATCAGCGCCGCTGAGGAGGCGATGGTGCCGGCGGTGATGGCCACGACGGCTTCGATCACGTTGTAGGTGATGGTCGCGGCGACCAGCAGGCGGATACGGCGGCGCAGTACGGCCCGCCGCGCCGGCGCCGGCCCGAGGCTGGGCAGGTTCAGCGCGGTCACGCGCCCACCCCTTCTCTGGCGGTCTCGGCGGCCTCGGCGCTGCCGGGGGAGGAGGCGGAGGCGAAGGCGGGGGCGCTGCCGGAGGTGGAGATGGGGGCGCTGCCGGGGGAGGAGGCGGGGGCGCTGCCGGGGGTAGAGGTGTGGGTGCCGGGGGTGGAGGTGGGGGTGCCGGGGGTGGAGGTGGGGCAGAGGGTGACGGCGTGGCCGGTGGCGGCCAGGAGTTGTTCGGCGGCGCCGAGCAGGTCCATCAGCTCGGGCCGGGTCAAGGCGTAGAAGGACTGGCGGCCTTCGGCGCGGTAGTCGACCAGGCCGCAGTCGCGCAGGCACGCCAGGTGCTTGGAGACCGTCGACTGCGCCAGCCCGAGCTGGCCGGTCAGGTCCACGACGCGGGCCTCGCCCTGGGCCAGGCGCTGCACGATCTTCAGCCGGGTCTCATCGGCCAGCGAGTGGAACAGCGCCGCCGCCGGGGGGATGCCGGCGGCGATATCGGCGTTCACGCATCGACCGGCATCGCCATTAATCGTCATATGGCGATGATAGCCTGGCTTCGCGATATATTGGCAAGGGAAAGGGGACGGGGGCTTGCATCTGATGCCCAGGTACAGGCTTACCGTCGGGATATGGCACAGGACATCGCCCTTGACCAGGGATGGGCTCCTTCGACGTGCACGCTGCCCACGACCGAGCAGCCGTTGCGGGCGGCCGAGTTCGACGCTTTGTTCGCCGAGGCGGTCCAGACGGTACTGCGGCCGGGGCGTGAGCTGCTCCGGCTGGAGCTCGTCTTCAGCCCGGAGCACGCCGCCCGGGCCGCCGAGCTGACCGCTCGGGAGAACGGCTGCTGCTCCTTCTTCACCTTCACCCTGACCATCGCCGACGGCCGCCTGACGCTGGAGGTGGCGGTGCCGGCCGTACACGCCGAGGTGCTGGACGCGCTCCAGGCCCGCGCGACGGCGGCCACCACGGCGTGAACGAGCCGCAAGAAGGGAACGGGAAGGCGCTCGCTCCGCCAAGGGTGATCAAGGCCGCACACCAGCCGACACCACGCGAACAGGACCCACGCCCGCGATGAGCCTGACCACCCGCATGGAAGATCACCAGATCGCCGTCTACCTGGCCGCGATCGCCGCCGGGGCGCTGCTTGGATGGGCGCTGCCCGGCCAGGGGGCGGGCCTGGCCGGGGCGATCAACCCGGTGCTGGGCGCGCTGCTGTATGTGACCTTTCTGCAGGTCCCGGCCGCCAGCCTGGTACGGGCGCTGCGTCAGGGCCGGTTCCTGGCCGCCGTACTGGTGATCAACTTCGCCGTGGTGCCGCTGGTGGTCGCGGTGATGCTGGCGTTGCTGCCCGCCGACCAGGCCATCCGCATCGGCGTGCTGCTGGTGCTGCTCACCCCGTGCGTGGACTACGTGATCGTCTTCAGCGGCCTGGCCGGCGCCGCCAGTGACCGGCTGCTGGCCACCACCCCGATCCTGCTGCTGGCCCAGATGTTCGCCCTGCCGGCACTGCTGTGGCTCTTCCTCGGCGCCGGTCTGGCCGCGACGGTGCGGCCCGGCCCGTTCGTCGAGGCGTTCGTCGTGCTCATCGTCATCCCGCTCGCGCTGGCCTGGGCCACCCAGGCCTGGGCCGCGCGCGCCCGGCCCGGCCGCGTGCTCGCCGCGGCGGCGGGTACCACGATGGTGCTGTTGATGGCCGCCACCCTGCTGGTCGTGGTCGCCTCCCAGGTGCCCGCCCTCACCGCCGACCCGGCCGCGCTGGCCGACCTGGCCGGCGTGGTGCCCTTCTACGTCGCCTTCCTGGTCGTCATGGCCTTCGCCGGGCTCGGCGTCGCCCGCCTGTTCCGGCTCGGCACGCGCGACGGGCGCGCGGTCGTCTTCACCGGCGCCACCCGCAACTCCCTGGTCGTGCTCCCACTGGCCTTGGCCCTGCCCGCCCACCTCGCCCTGGCCGCCGCCGTCGTGGTCACCCAGACCCTCGTCGAAGTCATCGGCATGCTCGTCTACATGCGGGCCGTACCACGCCTCCTGCCCGCCACACCGGAGACCGCGAACCGCCCAGAAACGAGCACATGAGCAGATGCCCCTCCCCGGAATGGGAGGGGCATCTGGGCCCGGTGGCCGCCCCCGTCAGGCCGCCGGCCGGGTCAGGCGGCGGGGCAGGTGGCGTCCTTCTGGGGAAGGGTGCCGTTGAGGAGGTAGGTGTCGATGGTGCGGGTCACGCAGCTGCTGCCGCTCAGGTACGCGCCGTGCCCCTCACCCTCGTACGTGAGCATGACGCCGGTCTTGAGGCTGGCGGCCAGGCGGGGCGCCCACTCGTACGGCGTGGCCGGGTCGCCCTTGCCGCCCACCACGACGATCGGGGCCGAACCGGTGGCGTCGACGCGCTTGGCGTCGTCGTTGGTGCCGCGCACCGGCCAGTAGCGGCAGATGGAGGCGAGCCCGCCGTTCTCCATCATCGGGTTCACCGCGAGCGTCGCCTTCTTCACGTCCTCGATGTCGGCGTCGGTGGCGCGTTCGGGGCTGTCGACGCAGTTGATGGCCTGGAGGCTGGTCATCATGGTGTTGTACGTGCCGTCGGGCCTGCGGCCGGTGTAGAGGTCGGCCATGCTCAGGAGCGCCTGGCCGTTGCCCTTCTTGGCCGCCGCGACGGCCTGCTCAAGCACGGGCCAGCTCATCTTGGAGTAGAGGGCGGCGATGACGCCGGTCTGGGCCAGGCCGCCGGTCAGCTCGCGGTCGCCCACCTTGACGGGCTTGTCGTCCAGGGACTTCAGGAAGGTCTGGAGGTCCTTCTGGACGGCGGCGGGTGTGGCGCCGAGGTCGCAGGTCTGGGCGACGCAGTCCTTGGCGAAGGCCTCGAAGGCCTGCTTGAAGCCCTTGGCCTGGGTGACGGCCCGCTCCTTGAAGCTGACGGAGGGGTCGAGGGCGGCGTCGAGCACGAAGCGGCCGACGTTCTTGGGGTGCTTGGTGGCGTAGACGGCGCCGAGCTGCGTGCCGTACGAGAGGCCGAAGTAGTTGAGCTTGTCGTCGCCCACGGCGAGGCGGATGCGGTCGAGGTCTTCGGCGGCGTTGGCGGTGCCCACGTGGGGGAGGATCTTGCCGGACTGCTCGGCGCAGGTGGCGGCGAACTCCTTCATCATGCGGTCGAAGTCGGCGGACTGCGGGGAGACGGCGGCGAACTTGTCGATGTCGCCGCACTTGACGCCGGAGCTGCGGTCGACGCCGCGCGGGTCGAAGCTGACCAGGTCGTAGCGGGTGCCGAGGCTGGCGAACGCCTTCGCGGCCAGGGCGAGGGTGTCGACGCCGGAGCCGCCCGGTCCGCCGAAGTTGAAGACCAGGGAGCCGAGCCGGTCACCGGTGGCCTTGATGCGGATGAGCGCCAGGTCGAGCTTTTCGCCGTCCGGTTTCGCGTAGTCGAGGGGAACGGGGAGCTTGCCGCACTCCAGGGAGGCGTCCTTCAGGGGCTTGCCGTCGGGCCCGGTCAGGTCGGTGCAGGGGGCCCAGACGACGGCCCCGGTCTCCTTCTTCTTCGCGACGGGGGTCGGGTCCGGCTTGGCCGCGGTGCTGCATGCGGTGAGCGCCGTCGCGAGCAGAAGGGTCGTCGTCAAGGTCTTCTTCATGCCTTCAAGCATGGTCAGACCGGGTTTGCCCAGGTAGTGGGAGAAGACAGCAGTTGCGGGTGACTTATGTCAACGCCTGCGCCTGACAAACCAGATTCCGAACAGGCCGAAGCCGGCGCCGGTCAGGCAGGTCCAGATCCACCAGGTGTTCTCGGGCGCGGGCCGGAAGATCAGCAGAACGACGAGCGCGACCGCCCAGAGCGCGGTGCCCACGGCGATGGCGGCCGGATCATTGGTCTTGATCGGTTCCGGTTCTGGTCGCCATTCGCGTTTCACATTGTCCAGGGTAGCTTCCAATACCATCTCGATACGATCACCTACGCTTTTCATGCGATGCGACGCCTGTCACTGTTCGCGCGTGAACAGCACTCTTGACCGGTTCTTCAGCATCACCGCACGAGGTTCGACGCTCTCCCGTGAGGTTCGCGGCGGCCTCGCCACGTTCTTCACGATGGCCTACATCGTGGTACTCAATCCCTTCATCATCGCCACCAAACCGGACGCCGACGGACAGTTCATCGGTGACGGAAGCAGCCCCAACATCGCACTGGTCGCGGCCGGAACCGCGTTCGTGGCCGGTGTCCTGACCATCCTCATGGGCGTCGTCGGCAGGGTGCCGTTCGCCATGGCCGCCGGGCTCGGCCTCAACGCCTTCGTCACCTTCGGCATCGCCACCCAGATGAGCTGGGAGGAGGCGATGGGCCTGGTCTTCGTCGAAGGCGTGATCATCGGCATCCTGGTGCTGACCGGGTTCCGCGTGGCGGTGTTCAACGCGATCCCCACGCAGTTGAAGACGGCGATCAGCGTGGGCATCGGCTTGTTCATCGCGCTCATCGGCTTCGTGGACTCCGGCTTCGTCCGCGGCAACGCGGTGCCGCCGCTGACCCTGGGCATCGCCGGGGAGCTGACCTCCTGGCCGGTCCTGGTCTTCATCGTCGGCCTGCTGGCCACCGCGGCGCTCGTGGCGCGCAAGGTCAAGGGCGCGATCCTGATCGGGATCGTCGGCACGACCGTGCTGGCCGCCGTCGTCGAGCTGCTCTTCCGTCCGGGGGCGTTCTCCAAGGACAACCCCGGCGGGTGGATGCTGAACGTCCCGCACATCACCTCCGACATGTTCGGGATCACGAATCCGCTGGTGTTGTTCACGGAGTTCGACCCCATCGGGGGGTTCACCCGGGTGTCGGTACTGCTGGCCGTCCTGCTGGTGTTCACGCTGCTCGTGACGGACTTCTTCGACACGATGGGGACTATCGTCGGCGTCGGCCGGCAGGCCGATCTCATCGGGCCGGACGGGCAACTGCCCAGGACCAAGGAGATCCTGCTGGTCGACTCGATCGGCGCGGCGGCGGGCGGCGCGGGCTCGGTGTCCTCCAACACCACCTATGTCGAGTCGGCCTCCGGTGTGGCGGAAGGCGCCCGTACGGGTCTGGCCAGCGTCGTGACCGGCGTGCTCTTTCTGGTCGCGATCTTCCTGGCGCCGCTGGTGAAGGTGGTGCCGTACGAGGCGGCCGCGCCCGCGCTGGTCATCGTGGGCTTCCTGATGATGAGCGCGATCAAGGAGATCGACTTCAGCGACTACGAGGTCTCGATCCCGGCGTTCCTCACGATCGTGCTCATGCCGTTCACCTACTCGGTCTCCAACGGCATCGGCGCCGGGTTCGTCAGCTACGTGCTGATCAAGGTGCTGAAGGGCAAGGGCCGCGAGGTGCACCCGCTGATGTGGGGCGTCTCCCTCCTGTTCGTCGTGTACTTCGCGCTCGGGCCTATCAGGGACCTCATCGGTTTGTAGCGCCCGCGACCAGCTCGGCCACCTTCGCCCGGGAGGTCAGGCCGAGCTTGGCCAGGATGTGCTCGACGTGGGTGTCGGCGGTCCGCTTGGAGATGTGCAGCCGCTCGGCGATCTCCCGGTTGGACAGGCCCTCATGCAGCAGCACGGCCACCTCCCGCTCCCTGCGGGTCAGCAGCTCCATCGCCGGCCCGCCGGCCGCCGGGGCGCAGCCGGGCAGCCGGTCGGCGTCGGCGAGCGCGGCGCCGACCACCTTCTCCAGCGGCGTGTGGGCGCCGTGCTCGCGTTGCTCGGCGAAGCGCTTCTCGCCGAGCGCGGCCAGCGCGGCGCTCGTGGCGCTCTGGTGGAACTCCTCCATCACGACCGTGCCGCTCAGCCGCAGCCCGGTCATCCGCCAGAGCCGGTCGGCCGCGCCCAGCAGCCAGGCCGCCCGCTGCGCGCGACCGCGTACGGCGGCCAGCCAGGCGTGCGTCTCCAGGCAGTAGGCCGTGCCGATCATGTCGCCCAGTTCCGTCTTGATCCCGATCGCGGTACGGCCCGCCGTTTCACACCCCACGTAGTCGCCCTTGCCGAACAGGGCGGCACTGGTGATGTAGTACAGGTATCCGCGCAGCCACTGCTCGCCGGTGCCGTGCCCCAGCCGCAGCAGTCCGTGCTCGCACAGCCGCCGCGCCTCCTCCGGCTCGCCGGCCAGGTGGTGGCGGTAGCCGTCCTGGGCGTCGAGGGCGACCAGCCCGATCCGGTCGTCGACCTCCTCCATGATCTTCAGCGCCGTCTCGGCGGCCTCGGCCGCCTCCGCGAGCCGTCCGGCGAAGCAGAGCGCCAGGTGCCGGTAGAGCAGGATGCGCCCGGCCAGCAGTCGCTCGCCGAGCTCCTCGGCCATGGGCAGGGCCTCGTCGCAGTCGGACAGGGCGGTGTCGAGGTCGCCCTGGAAGGCGATCAGGTACGCGCGCACGCCGAGCGCCCTGGCCCGCTGCCGGGAGGGCGCGGTGCACCGGTGCAGCACCTGGCCCAGCCAGTAGCGGCTCTCGGTGTACAGGCACGAGATCTGCCAGTAGCCCCAGAGCGCGTTGATCAGGTCGGCGGCCACGTTCGGGTCGGGCAGGAGCATGGCGTGCTCCATGGCCGCGCGCAGGTTGGCGTGGTCGCGCCGCAGCGCCCGGTAGCGCTCCACCTGGTCGTCGTCGATGAAGTGCTCGTCGAAGTAGGCGGCCAGGCGGTGGAAGCGGGCGATCTGCCGGCCGCGCACGGCGGCCTGCTCGCCGCTGCGGGCGAGCTGGTCGGCGCCGTACTCGCGGATGGTGTCGAGCTGGCGGTAGCGGGCGCCCGGTTCGTCGGCGAGCAGGACGAGCGACTTGTCGACCAGGCCGATCAGCGTCTCCATGACGGTCTCGACGGGCAGCCGGTCGTCGGCGCAGACCTCCTCGACGGCCTCCATGTCGAAGGATCCGGCGAACACCGACAGCCTGGCCCAGAGCACCCGCTCCGCCGGGGTGCACAGGTCGTGGCTCCAGTCGATGGTGGTGCGCAGCGTCTGGTGCCGTGGCAGCGCCGTACGCCGGCCGCCCGTCAGTAACCGGAAGCGGTCCTCAAGACGCTCGATGAGCTGCTCCAGCGGTACGGCCCGCAGCCGCACGGTGGCCAGCTCGATCGCCAGCGGCATCCCGTCGAGGCGGCGGCACAGCGCGACCACCTGGTCGCCGTTGGCCTCGGTGAGCTGGAAGCCGGGCACGACGGTGGCGGCGCGCAGGGCGAACAGCTCGATGGCGTTCCCGCTCCCGGCGGCGAGGGCGACGGAGTCGGGCACGGGAAGCGGCGCGATCATATACGTATGCTCGCCGGGAACGTCGAGCGGCTGGCGGCTCGTGGCCAGTACGCATACCCGGGGCGTCTCGCGCATGAGGATGTCGGCCAGGCCCGCGCAGGCGTCGATGAGGTGCTCGCAGGTGTCCAGGATGAGCAGAATGTCGCGCTCCTGGAGGTGGTCCAGGAGCGTGTCGAGCTGGGTTTGCCCGGCTTTCTCCGGAAGCCCGAGCGCCGTGCACGCGGTGTGGGGGAGGAGTTCGGGATCGCGCAATGCGGACAGCTCGATGAGGCAGATTCCGTCGGCGAAGCGCTCCTTGACGGCGTCGGCGACCCGCAGGGACAGGCGGGTCTTGCCGACGCCGCCCGGCCCGGTAACCGTCACCAGGCGCTCGCCGATGAGGAGGGCGGCGAGCTCGGACTGCTCGGTCCGGCGCCCGATGAACGCGGTGACGTCGCGGGGGAGCTCTCCTGGCCGTCTGCGGAACGTGCCTAGTGTCATGTTCGGATCGTATTCATCGGGTAACGATCGGTTATGGGATTCCGCGCAATCCGTGGAGTACGTATGCCGAGAGAGCAGGCCGCCGGGAAATCGGTAGGGGGTACCGATAGCCGGGACGCGGGCCGTACCGGCACCCTGTGGGAGTGTGACCTCCGCTCCGCGCAGGAGCATGGATGTCTCAGCGGGCGGTGATCCGGAGTGGCCTCTGGAGGGGTGAGCCACCCCGGGTCACCGCCCCTTTTTCATGCTCGGCCAGGTCTGCTGTATCAATGGGTGAGATCTTCGGCCTGGAGGGAATGTGTTGGGTACCCATATAGTTAGCAAAGGTAATGACTCATGCTAACGAACACCCAAAAGATGGACCTGCGGAGCGACGCAGGCCTGGCTTCAGCTCTGCGCGTGTCACTGGCGCGGCTGACCAGGCGGCTACGACGACAGGCGACGGCGTCCTCGCTGACACCCACTCAGGTCGCGACGCTCGCCGCCGTGGAACGGCATTCCGCGATAACCCCCGGCGAATTGGCCGAGCTCGAGAAGGTGCAGCCGCCCTCGATGACCCGCGTGATCGCCGGGCTCGTGGAGCGAGGATTGCTCGCGCGTACGCCGCACCCGACCGACCGGCGGCAAGTGACCGTGAGCGTGACCGAAGCCGCGTTGAAACTCCTGAAGGAGGAGCGCAGGCAGAAAGAGGCCTGGCTGACGCAACGGTTGAAGGAACTGACGCCGGAGGAACGGGCGGTGCTCAGGCAGGCGGCCCCGATTCTGGAGAAGCTCAGCAAGATCTAGAACCTGAGGAACCCAGGACCGGGATGTTCCGGTCGCTCAGGAATCACAACTACCGGCTGTTCGCCTCCGGCAGCGCCGTCTCCAACCTCGGCGGTTGGATGCAGCGCACCGCCCAGGACTGGCTGGTGCTCGACCTCACGCACGGCAGCGCGGCGGCCCTCGGTACGGCGACCGCGCTCCAGTTCCTCCCGATGTTGCTGTTCGGCCTCTTCGGCGGCGTGCTCGCCGACCGCTACCCGAAGCGGCCCATCCTGATCGTCGCGCAGTCGATCATGGCGCTGCTCGCGCTCGCCATCGGCATCCTGACCGTCACCGGCACCGCGCAGGTCTGGCACGTCTACGTGATGGCCTTCGCGCTCGGCCTGGTCTCCTGCGTCGAGGTGCCGACCCGGCAGACGTTCGTGGTCGAGATGGTCGGCCGCAAGGACCTGTCCAATGCCATCGCGCTCAACGCCTCGATCTTCAACCTGGCCCGCGTGGTCGGCCCGGCCGTCGCCGGTGTGCTGATCTTCATGCTGGGCGGGACCGGACCGATCTTCCTGCTCAACGCGCTGACGTTCGCCGGGGTGATCTCCAGCCTGATCTTCATGCGGAAGGCGGAGCTGAACCTCGCCGAGCCCGTCCCCAGGGCCAAGGGCCAGCTGCGCGAGGGGCTGCGCTACGTGCTGGGCAAGCAGGAACTGCTGATGCCGATCCTGCTGATCGGGTTCGTGTCGATGTTCTCGCAGTCGTTCTCGATGTCGATCGCGCTGATGGCCCGCGAGGTGTTCAGCGCGGGCGCCTCGTCGTTCGGGCTGGCCTCCAGCATGTTCGCGGTCGGCGCGCTCGGCGGCGGACTGCTGGCCGCGCGCCGTGCCAAGCCCAGCAGGAAGGTGCTGCTCACCGGCGCGATCAGTTTCGGGTTGTTCCTGGTCGCGGTCGGCGTGGCGCCTGTCTACCCGGTCTACCTGGCGCTGCTGGTCCCGGCCGGCATCGCGCTGATCACCGTCAACACCGCCGCCAACGCCAGCGTCCAGCTCGCCACCTCGCCGGAGATGCGCGGCCGGGTCATGGGCATCTACCTGCTCGTGTTCACCGGTGGCGCGCCGCTGGGGGCGCCGCTGGTCGGCCTGCTGTCGGAGTTCGGCGGCCCGAGAGCCGGAGTCATGCTCTCGGGCGCGCTGGTGCTGGCCGGCACCGGCATGGCGCTGCTCATGACACGCATGATCGGCGCCCGCCGCAGGGTGGCGCTCGCCACGGCATGATGCCCGCATGAGGTTGTTCGCGGCTCTGGTACCGCCCGACGAGGTTCTCGACGAGATCGAGACGGCGATCGCTCCGCACGCCGGGCGGGTACCGGGCCTGCGCTGGCCGGACCGCGCCACCTGGCACATCACCCTCGCGTTCTTCGGCGAGGTGCCCGAGCGCGTCCTACCCGACCTCCAGGTACGGCTGGCCCGCGCCGTAGCCCGCCACTCCGCCATCGACCTGGCCTTCGACGGCTTCGGAGCCTTCTCGTCGGTACGCCGGGCCAGGGTCTTCTGGGCAGGGGTGACCGGCGGCTCGATGGTCCGCCTGGCCGACTCGGTCAAGGCCGGAGCCCGCCGGGCGGGCGCGGTGGAGACCGACGAGAAGCGTTTCCACCCGCACCTCACGCTCGCCCGCGCCAAGCACGAGCAGGACCTGAGCGCGCTGGTCGAGTCGCTGGCCGGATTCACCGGCTCGCCGTGGCGGGCCGAGTCGGTCCGGCTGGTCAGCTCGACGCTGGGCGCCCAGGTGAGGTACGAGTCACTGGCCGAGTGGGCGCTCGCACCTCCGGAGCCCGACTAGGCTCCTCAAACGTGGACCGTCCCCGTTTCTGGCTCCTGCCCATCGTGCTCGGCCTTCTGCTGCTGATCGTCGTCGTCGGCGCGCTGGTCACCTGACCTACCAGGCGTAGTCCTCCGGCGCCGTCCTGTGCCCGGGGAAGATCTCGTCCAGCCTGGCCAGCGCCGCCTCGTCGAGCGTGACCTCCAGGGCGGGCAGGCTGCTCTCGAACTGCTCCATCGTGCGCGGGCCGATGATCGGCGCGGCCACCGCGCGCTGCTTGAGCAGCCATGCCAGCGCCACGTGCGCGGGGTCGGCACCCAGGTCGTCGCAGAGCTTCTCGTAGGCCTCGATCTTGTCGCGGTGCTTGTCGAGCTCGACGAGCATCCGCTCGGAGGACGAGCGGCCCTTGTCCATCTTGCGCAGGATGCCGCCGAGCAGGCCGCCGCCCAGCGGGCTCCACGGGATCACGCCGATGCCGTAGTCCTCGGCCGCGGGCAGCACCTCCAGCTCGACCGCCCGGTTCAGCAGGTTGTAGTGGCTCTGCTCGCTGACCAGGCCCACGGAGTTTCTGCGCCGGGCGGCTTCCTGGGCCTTGGCCAGGTGCCAGCCGGCGAAGTTCGACGAGCCGACGTAGACGATCTTGCCCTGCTGTCGCAGGACGTCCATCGCCTCCCAGAACTCCTCCCACGGAGTCCCGCGGTCGACGTGATGGGCCTGGTAGATGTCGATGTAGTCCGTCCGCAGGCGCTTCAGCGAGGCGTCGCAGGCCTTCCTGATGTTCAGGGCCGACAGCAGGCCGTCGTTGGGCCAGTCGGTCATGCCGCCGTAGAGCTTGGTCGCGATGACGGTCTTCTCCCGGCGGCCGCCGCCCTGGGCGAACCAGTTGCCGACGATGGTCTCGGTCGCGCCCCGGCCGGCCGACTGGCCGTACACGTTGGCGGAGTCGAAGAAGTTGACGCCCGCCTCAAGGGCGCGGTCCATGATCGCGAAGGAGTCTTCCTCGGAGGTGAACGGGCCGAAGTTCATGGTGCCGAGGCACAGCGGGCTGACCTTGAGGCCGGAGCGTCCCAGGTTCACGTATTCCATGGACATCACCCTAGGTAGCTGGAGTGCACTCCAGGCTAGGATGACTTTCCGTCGTGATGGTGCTGCTTCGGTCCGCTGTTCCCCTGTTTCTGTCCATGGTGACCGGGATGGTGGGTTCCCTCGTCGTCGCCGGCGCGCTCGGGCGGCACGCGCCCGTCACGCTGGCCGCCTTCGCCGTCATGACCGCCGTGCTCAACCCCGCCGCCACCGCCGTGGCCGGGGCGCTGCGCGGGCTGATGCCGTTCGTCGCGCCGCACAAGGACGATCCGGTACGGGCGGTGCCGATCCTGCGCGACGCGCGCTGGCTGACGCTGGCCGTGGGCCTCGCCGGGGCGCTGGCGGTGCTCGGGGTGCCGCTGCTGGCCGGGGTCGCCGGGGTGCCGCGGGAGATCGTGGCCGAGCTGGGGGCGCTGCCGTACCTGCTGGCGCTCGATCTGCTTGTGCTGGCGTCGAACGGCGGCGCCGGCACGGTGCTCATCGCGCTCGGACGTGCGCGGCAGGTGCTCTGGTCCGGCCTGGCCAACACCGCGACGGTGATCGTGCTGACGCTGGTCCTGGTGCCGCGCTGGGGGCTCGACGGGATGGGCGTGGCGTGGCTGGCGGCCGGGCTGGCCGGCGTGCTCGTCTCGAACGTCTGCCTGCGCCGCGCGCTCGGCCGCCCCGTCGGGCAGGCGCGTCCCCGGGTGGCGGAGATCCTCGCGCTGGCGCGGGTCAGCCTGCCGCTGGCGGGGACGGTGCTGGTCAAGTTCGGGGCGCTCGGGGTGGTGACGTTCGCCGCGACGCTGACGACCGTGCGCGGGGCCGCCGCGCACGCGGTGCTCGGGACGCTCACCGGCTTCACGTTCCTGGCGTCGCTGGCGGTGGCGCAGGCGGCGGTGCCGGAGATGGCGCGGGCCACCACTTCCGCCGAGGTGCGGCGGGTCAACCGGCGCGCGGCGGTGCTGGCCGTGGGCGCCTCGGCCGTGGGCGGGCTGGCGCTGCTGGTCTCCGGGCCGGTGCTGGCCGGCCTGTTCAGCGACGACCCCGGCGTGCGGGCGGCGGTGCTCGCGCTGGTGCCGTTGATGCTGCTGTCGTCGATGGCGGACGCGGCCCAGGCCGTGCGGGGTTTCGGGCTGTCGGCGCTCAAGCGGGCCGGCGCCTCGCTGGTCTACTTCGCGATCGGGTACGGCCTGCTCGTCGCCGCGGCGATACCGGTGGCGCGGGTGTGGGGGATCACCGGGTTGTGGGTGGCCATGTTGGCGGTGAACGTCCTGCTATATGCGTTGCAGAGCTGGGGGTTCCGCAAGCACAGTGCCCAGGTGGGGATGGTCGAGGCCGCGGAGCGGGCATGATGTTAGGGTGGGGGATGTCTGGATTAAGGTGATTGCCGGGACCGTGCTGGCCTGTGCGCTGCCTGCGGCGCCGGCGATGGCGCTGGCCGATGAGGCGGAAGAGAAGTTGTTCAGCTTCCGCGACGCGCGGATCACGGAGTCGAGCGGGCTGGCCCTCTCGCCGACGCACACCGGGATCTACTACACGCACAACGACAGTTCGGCAGCGGCGGAGTTCTTCGCGGTCGACGGGGCGGGCCGTACCAAGGCGGCCTTCAGGGTGTCGGGGGCGCAGGCACGCGACTGGGAGGCGATGGCGGCCTCCAAGGACCCCGCGACCGGGCGGGGCGTGTTGTGGTTCGCCGACATCGGGGACAACCTGGACGGCGCCTGGCCGGACATCTCCATCTACAAGGTGATGGAACCCGCCTCGATGAGGGACGCCACGGTGCCCGCCGTGCGCTACCGGTTCCGGTACGCCGACGGGGCCCGCAACGCCGAGGGGATCATGGTGAACCCCAGGACCGGGCGGTTGTCGGTGGTGTCCAAGGAGTTCTCGGGGGCGGTGTACGAGGCGCCGCTGAAACTGCGGACCGGGCGCGTGAACATCCTGCGCAAGGCCGCCGCCGCGCCCATGATGGCCACCGACGCGGCCTACGCGCCAGACGGGTCCTCCTATGTCGTGCGGACATACTTCTCCGCCACCCTCTTCCGGCCTTCCGGCGACATCATCACCAAGATCTCGATGCCGCCGCTGGATCAGGCCGAGTCGATCGCGTACACGGCGGACGGCAAGGCGCTGCTGACCGGGTCCGAGGGGGTGCGCAGCCCGCTCTACCGGGTGCCGCTGCCGCAGCGGGCGCTGGCCTCCTCCGGCTCCACGCCGACGCCGTCGAAGAAGGCGTCGGTGGCGGCGGCCGAGACCGCCCAGGACGAACGCGGGCTGAGCGGCCAGGACATCCTGATCTGGCTGGCCGCCGCGGTCGGGGCCACGGCGGTCATCGCGGTGATCGCGCGCCGTAGCCGGTGATCTGAGCAGGACCACCCAGGTACGTCTGAGTACGTTCACCCAGGTGCGGGGTTGCCCTGCAGCGGCATCATTCTCACTATGCATCCTGATAGTGGGAAATTTCGGGTGATGGCGTGCCCTGACTGCGGGGCTCCGCTGCCCGGCACCCCGAGCGCCTGCCCGCGCTGCGCCCTGCCCCTGGCCGGGCCGACCGCGGCCGAGCTGTGGCGGGTCGACTCCGCCCTCGCCGACCTCAGGATGCGCGAGGCCGAACTCCACCGCCGCCGCGGCCACCTCCTCGGCCTGCTCCGCGAAGAGCGGGCTCGGGCCCGGCGAGCATCCACGGCCGTTCCGGGGATGCCGGGTACCCCGGGAATGCCGGGCACCCCCAGGGTGCCGGGCGTTCCGGGTGCGGCGGGCGTTCCGGGTATGCCGGGCGGGGTGACCGTTCCGGGCACGCCGGGTGTGCCGGTGGGTGCGCCGGGTTCGGCGGGTCGGCCGCCCATGCCGCCGGGGTCGCCTGTGCCGCCCATGCCGCCCATGCCGTCTGGGGTGCCGGGTGGGGCTGGGGGGCGGGCGGGGTCGGCGGAGGTTTCGCGGCGGACTGCGCAGAATCTGCTGCTGATCCTCGGCGGGCTCCTGCTGACCGTCGCGGCCGTGGTGTTCACGGTGGTCAGCTGGGGTTACCTGGGCATCGCCGGGCGGGGCGCGATCCTGGTCGTGGTGACCGGGGTGGCGCTGGCCGTACCGGCGCTGCTGCTCAAGCGGGGGCTGACGGCCACGGCCGAGACCGTCGGGGTGCTGGCGCTGGCGCTGATGGCGCTGGACGGGTACGCGGCGCACCGGGTCGGGCTGCTCGGCGGGCTGTCCTGGGTCGACTACGGCGCGGGCGTGATCGCGGTGGTCGCGGCGGGGGCGGCCGTCTACGGCAGGGTGCTGCCGCTCCGGGTGGCGCCGATCATCGCGATCCTGCTCGCCCAGGTGCCCATGATCATGTGGTTCGGTTCGACCGCGACCGGGACGGCCGCCGCGTTCACCGCCGCGACCCTGCTCGACGCCGCCGTCTGGAGCCGCGCCAAGCGCGTCGAGATCCGGGTGACGGCCGCGATCTGCCTGGGGATCAGCGCGTTCGCGGCGGTGTTCGTGGCCGCTGTGGAGTCGGTGGTGGGCGACCTGGTGTGGGCTCCGGCCGGGCTGCTGGTGGTGCTGGCGGCGGCGGGGGTATATGTCGGGATGCGGGTGGTTCCGCTGATGCGCTGGCTGCCGCTGGGGCTGGCGGGGCTGGCCCTGATGTTCGCGCTGGGCTCGCCGGTGCGGCCGTTGCTGAACTCCTCGTGGCAACTGCTGCCGTACCCGCTGGCGGCGATGGTCGTCATGGTCGCGGCGCTGTGGCTGCCGGTCGTGATCCGGCGGGCCGGGGTGGTGTCCGGCGCGGTCATGGTCGTGCTGGGTGGACTGCCGCTGGTGATGATCGTGCTGAACGCGCTGCTCATGCCGTTCCGCAACGTGTCGGCGGTGTGGGCGGGTACACGGTGGGAGGTCGCCCAGCTCGCCCTCGCGCGGCCGGGTGTCGTGTTCCTGGCGGTGGCGGCCGTCGTGTGTGTGGTGGCCGCTCGCCGGTGGAGTGTGCTGACGTCGCGGGTCTCGGCCTCTGACCTCTCGGGGCTGGTGTCCGGGGGCGGGCTCGTTCTCGCGCTGTCGGCGTTGCTGGTGGTGCCGGCGGCCTTCGGGCTCGGGTACGCGGCGTCGGCCGGGGTGCCGTTGCTGGTCGCGGTGGCGCTCAGCGTGGCCGCGACCAGGTATCCGGCCGCTGTCTGGGGTGCCGGGACGGCGGCGGTGCTCGCGTTGACCGAGGGGCTGGCGGCGGAGGCGGCGACGTACACGGTGCTCGGCGTGCTGCTGGTGACCTGGGCGGTGCTGTACCGGCGTCCGGCCGCGCTGGCCGGCGCCGCGCTGAGCGGTTCGGGGCTGGTGTGGGCGGTCCTCTACGGGCTGGAGGTGGCGGTGCGCGACGCGGCCGCGCTCGGGTTCGCCTCCGGTGCGGTGCTCGCTCTCATCGGCTGGTACGGCACGCCCCAGCCGGCCACGAACACACAGCAGGCCGGTGACACACCGAAGCCGGCCACGGACACGCCGCAGACCGACGGCCCAAGGGAGGCCGCAGGCCCGAAGGCGGCGACGGAAGCACAGCCGGTTGTGGACGCGGAGCCGGGTGGGGGAGTGCGGCAGGCCGGGGGTGCGCAGCCGGTTGCGGGCGCGTGGCAAAGCGCGGGTGCGACGCCGGGTGGGGGTGTGCGGCCGGGTGGGGGTGCGACGGCGGGTGTTGGTGCTCGGGGGGCCGGGGGGTTGAGGTTGGCCTGGGCGTTCGGGCGCGTCTTGGCCGTGGTGCTGGCCGCAGTGGCGGTGCTGCCGGTGGTGGACGTGGTGGTGCGGGGGGTGGCGAACTTCTCCGGGCTGCTCGATCCCTGGGGCGGGGTGCCTTCGCTGCCGGATGGCCGGTTGGGGGCGCTGCTCGCGGTTGTGATGGCCGGGGCTGTGCTGGTCGTGGCGACTCGGCCGGCGGTCGCGGTGGTCGTGGCCGGGGTGGTGGTGGCGGTGGTGCCGGTGACGGTTCGCCTGCCGTACCAGGTGAGCTTGGGGTTGCTCTTGCTGGCCACGGTGGTGGCGGCGGTGCTTGCCGCGCGGCGCGTTACGGCAGGCGGGGAGTGGGCGCTTGCGGGTGACCTCGCGATCGGTGTGGCGGTTTGGCTGGGCGTGCTGTCTGTTGCGGGGGCGGCGGCCACGCAGACCGGGACGATTACGACGCTGGCGATCCTGGCCGGGGTGGCGGCGGGCACGAGCGCTTGGGGGCGTGGCGGGGGTGCCGGGGTGGCGCTGGCGAGTGTGCTGGCCGTCGGCGAGGTGGGCGTGTTCGCCGCCGCCCACGGCCTGCGTACGGCCAGCCTCGTCTGCGCCGGAGCGGGAGTCGTCGCGGTGGCGGCGGCGGCGTGGAAGCGCGTGCCGGCCATCGGGTATCTGGGGACCGGGTTCCTGCTGGTGTCCTCCTGGATGCGGTTGTGGGCGGAGGAGGTGACGGTCGTCGAGGCCTACACGCTGCCGTTCTCGCTGGTGCTGCTCGGGATCGGCTGGTTGCGGGGGCGGCGGGGGTCGTCGTGGAAGGCTTATGGGGCGGGGCTGGTGTTCACGTTCGGGCCGAGCCTGCTCGCCGAGCCGACGGCCCTGCGGTCGCTGCTGCTGGGTGCGGCGGCGCTCGCGGTCACCGTGGCCGGAGCCCGCCACCGGCTGCAGGCCCCGGCCGTGCTCGGCGCGCTGACGCTGGTCGCGGTGGCCGTCCGGGAGCTGGCGCCGTGGGTCGCCGGGCTGGTCACGGCGCTGCCCCGGTGGGTGCCCATCGCGGTGGGCGGCATGCTGTTGCTGGTGGTCGGCGCCACGTACGAGGCGCGCAAACGCGACCTCGTCCGGCTGAAGGACGCCGTCGTCAAGCTCAAGTAGACGGTTCAGGCACGGGTGGCCTCCCGGACGGCGGGGACGATTTCGGTGGCCCAGCGGCTCAGGGCCGTGGTCGCCGGGGTTCCGTCGGCGATGGGGAAGTAGGTGAAGCCCGCCGCGCCGTACTCCAGGATCGCGCTCGTGAGCTCCTCCACCCACTGCGCGACCGAGCCGCCGCGCCACCGGCCGCTCGCGTCGCGGGTGGCGGGCAGGGGCGTCGTGGTGATGCGGCCGGGCAGGTTGTAGATGGTGGCGACGTCGCGGGGGTCGCGTCCGGCCTTCTCGGCGGCCTCGTCGATCAGCGGGCGGGAGGTGGCCACACGGTCGCTGCGCCAGTCGGCGGCGTGGCCGGGGATCCAGCCGTCGGCCACCCGGCCGGTGACGGCCAGCGACTTGGGCCCCACCGAGCCCGTCCAGATGGGCGGGGTCGGGACGGCCGCCGGGATCAGGTCCTTCACCTGGTAGAACTCGCCGTCGAAGGTGACCGGCCCGCCGCCGCCGGACAGCGCGCGTACCACCGTGATGGCTTCTTCGAGCGCCCGTACGGCCTGCGCCGGAGACAGCGGCTCGACCCCCAGCTTCTCGATCTCCCGCCACAGTCCACCGGCGCCCACTCCCAGGGCGACCCGCCCGCCGGACAGCGCGGACAGGCCGGTGACGGTCCTGGCCAGCATGGGGGCGGGTCGGGCCGGGACGTTGGTGACGTTGACGGCGGCGGTGATCGTGTTCGTGCGGCCGAGGACCATGCCTATGGCGGCGTAGGCGTCCAGGCGGTCGTGGAGGTACGGGTGGTCGGAGACGGTGACCAGGTCGAGGCCCTCCCGATCGGCCTGTACGGCCTGGCTGAGCAGTTGGCCGTCGTCCAGGCCGAAACCGAACAAGGTCTTCATCGTGCCGCCTCCGCTCCGAGCAGGTCGAGGTAGGTGTCGAGGAACATTTCGCCCTTGATGCCCACGGTGGCCTCGGCGCCGAGCACGCCCGCCTCCGGCGCGTAGGAGACGCCGCCGCGCGGGCCGAGGGGCAGCACGATGGCGTCATGGGCGGGCTCGTAGGCGGTGAGGTTGGTCTGTCCGTCGATCAGGGCGCGGATGTTGGCGGCGGCCACCTCGGCGTGCCGCTGGGCGAGGCGGGCCATCTTCATCTCGGGCACGCTGGTGATGTCGCCGAGCGCGAAGATCGTGTCGCTGCCGGGCAGGCGCAGCTCGGGGGTGACGTCGAGCCGGCGGCCGGGGACGAGGTAGCCGGTGTTGGGCGTGGCGCCGTAGCAGGCGAACCAGATGTCGGCGCTCAGTTCGGCGCCCGCCCGCGTGGTCGCGGTGAACGGGGCGGCCTGGCCGGGCGCGGTCGGCGGCGGCTCGGTCAGTGCGGTGCCGAGCAGCAGTTCGACGCCGAGTGCGGCGAGCTGGCGGTGCAGTTCCGCGCGGAACTCGGCGGGGAACCCGCCGGGCATCAGTTCCGTGGCCGGATCCACGACGGTGACGTGCTTGTCCGGCCAGGCGGCCTTGATCTCCCCGGCGAACTCCAGCCCCACGGGCCCGGCGCCCAGCAGCAGCACGCGCGGGGCCCGCGAGAGCGCCTCGTGCGTGGCCCAGAGCTTGGCGCGGGCGTCCACGCTGTCGTCCACGTCGAGCTTGGCCGGGTAGGTGTGGCGCGAGCCGGTCGCCAGCACCACGAAGTCGGATGTGACCCGGTCGCCCGAGCCGAGCTCCACGGCCGAGCCGAACATCCTGACCGCCCGGTCGTGCCGGATCCGGCCCCGGGTCAGCAGGCCGTCGTACGGGATGAAAAGCCGCTCGGTCCACACCGGGTCGGTCACCGCTCGCAGTGCCGCGACGTTGTGGACGAAGGTGTCGCGGGGTTCGACGAGGGTGACGTCGGCCACGTCGTCCAGGGCCTTCGCGACGGTGATGCCCGCGTATCCGCCGCCGATCACGGTAACGGTCGCTGTCATGGTGTCCTCCAGAATGGTTCAGATTATGAACAGTTCCTATCATGAACCATAGGGGTGTTGGCAAGTGGGCTAGCCTGAGGCCTGGAGGCGAGATGACCGAGATCGACGTGACCGAGACCAGGGAGCTGGCCACGGCCCTGGTGGGTCTGTCGCACCATGTGCTGCACATGTTCAACGACATCGGCCGGGGTCATGACCTCACCGCGCAGCAGACCGAGCTGGTGTGCGCCGTGATCGTCCGGGATCGGGTGCGGATGAGCGACCTGGGCAAGATCATGCACTTGGAGAAGTCCAACCTGAGCGGGCTGGTCGACCGTACGGAGAAGCGGGGCCTGATCGTGCGCAGGCGCGATCCCGAGGACCGGCGCGTGACCTATGTCGAGCTCACCGAAGAGGGGCGCCGGGTGGCGGTGAGCACCCACTGCGAGGTCACCAGGCGGCTCAACGAGCTCGTCGCCCAGATCCCCGCCGAGGACCAGCGCAGCCTCACCGCGGTGGTCGAGAAGATCACCGAGTCCTGATATATAACAGTGCTGTTGTATCTTGGGGTGATGTTCCCTGAGATCGAGCCCTATGACCATGGCCACCTCGACACCGGTGACGGCAACCTCGTGTACTGGGAGGCCTGCGGGAACCCCGGCGGCAAGCCCGCGCTCGTCGTCCACGGCGGCCCCGGCTCCGGATGCTCACCGAACATGCGCCGCGGGTTCGACCCGGAACGGTACAACATCATCCTGTTCGACCAGCGCAACTGCGGGCGCAGCCGTCCTCTCGCCGCCGACCCCGCGACGGACCTGACCGCCAACACCACCCAGAACCTCATCGCGGACATGGAACGGCTGCGCGAGCACCTCGGCGTGGACCAGTGGCTGCTGTACGGCGGTTCGTGGGGATCCACGCTGATCCTCGCCTACGCGCAGGCGCACCCCGAGCGGGTGTCGGCGATCGTCATCGTGAGCGTCACCATGACCCGCCGCTACGAGATCGACTGGCTGTACGACGGCGTCGGCCGCTTCTTCCCCGCCCAGCGCGCCCTCTTCCGCGCGGGCGCGCCGGAAGGCGCCTCCGGCACCGTGCCCGAACTGCTGGCCGCCTACGGACGGCTCATGGCCGACCCCGATCCCGGTGTGCGGGACAAGGCCGCGATCGACTGGACGACATGGGAGGACTCGGTCATCTCCCTGGAGCCGAACGGCAAGCCGAACGCCTACTCCAACCGCCCGTCCGAGGCGCTGCTGACCTTCGCCCGGATCTGCGCCCATTACTTCTCCAACGGCGCCTGGCTGGAGGAGGGCGCCCTGCTCCGGGACGCGCCCAAGCTGGCCGGAATCCCGGGCGTGCTGATCCACGGGCGCTTCGACCTGGGGTCGCCGCTGGAGAACGCCTGGCAACTGGCCCAGGTGTGGACGGATGCCCGGGTGGTCGTGGTGGAGGACTCCGGTCACACCGGCAGCCCGACCATGCAGACGGAGGTCGTGTCCGCCCTGAACTCGTTCGCCTCCTGACCCGCGCTCAGCGGGACCGGCGGAGGGTGGCGGTGAAGGTTTCGCCGCGCAGCGCCCGTTCCACCGCGTCGATCGCGCGCGACAGGCGGACCAGGCGGGGGCCCTCCTCGCGGTACACGTCCAGGACGGCCTCCACCGCGTGCGGCGGCAGGTGCCCCTTCAGATCGACGGCGGCGCCGCGATAACCGGTGCGGGCCGCTTCGATGGCCGAGTTGACGTGGTAGGTCGCCATCCTGGCCAGCGCGATCGGGTGGCGGCGCAGCACCTCGTGCGCCCGGTAGTCGGGCGGGACGGCGTCGAGCAACCAGGCCACGGCCGAGGTCTCCCAGTCGGGCACGCTGGGTGGTCGGACCTCGGCCGGCCACTCGGGCGGGACATACATACCGCCATCGTACTCATGTTCGAGTGATCGTTCGTGGAAGCGGGTCTATACGAATAACCAAGTAAGCGCTAGCTTGCGAAGCATGCGTGTCTTGGTGACCGGCGCCTCGGGATTCGTCGGCTCGTACGCGGTCGCCGCGCTCCTCGGCGAAGGCCACGAACCCCACATTTTCGTGAGAAATCCGGAAAAGGCGGCTCGGGTCCTCCGCCGCCTCCACGTCGCCCCCGACCTCCCCGTCCACGTCGGCGACATCCGTGACGCCGGAGCCGTCCGCGCCGCCCTGTCCACCTGCGAGGCCGTCCTCCACGCCGCCGCCGACATAGGCGTCACCGGCCACGCCGCCGACCTCGACGGCGCCAACGTCGTCGGCCTGAAGAACGTCCTGGGCCAGGCCGTGGAGCTGGGCCTGGACCCGGTCGTCCACGTCTCCACGATCGCCGTCTTCGTCCCGCCCGCCGAGCCCGTCATCACCGCGCACACCCCGCTGGCCGGCCCGCGCAACGGCTACGGCCGTTCCAAGGTGAGCGGCGAGCTCCACGCCCGCGGCCTCGACGGCGTCACGATCGTCTACCCGGGCGGCGTCGCCGGCCCGCACCAGCCGACGGTCGACGCGCTCAACGAGGGGTTCCGCGCCGGTGTGGCGTTGGGCTGGCCGATGATTCCCGGCGGGGTCACCGTCCTGGACGTACGCGATCTGGCGATCTTCCTCGCCCGCTGCATGACGCCGGGAAAGGGCGCACGGCGCTACGTGATCGGCGGAAACTTCCGGACCTGGCGCCAGCTGGCCGACCTCTGCGATCGGCTCACCGGCCGCAGGGCGCGCAGGTTCCCGATCCCCGCCGCCCTCCTGCGTACCGCCGGCTCCGCCCTCGACGTCGTCAAACGCGTCAGGCACGTGCCCTACCCGCTCACCCGCGACGCCGCCGACTTCATGCTCACGCTGGTCCCGACCGACGACCGCCCCGCGCTGAACGAACTCGGCGTCACCCTCCGCCCGGTGGAAGACACCGTTTCGGATACATTGCGCTGGCTGTCGGCCGAAGGCCACCTGAACGTCCGAAGAATCGGCAGACTAGCCCCGTGACGGAGAAGATTGGGGTCGTCGGCGCCGGCATCCTGGGCCTGGCGGTGGCCAGAGAGCTCGCCCTGGTCAGGGGCGCCGAGGTCACCGTGCTCGACAAGGAGCACCAGGTGGGCGTCCACCAGACCGGCCACAACAGCGGCGTCGTGCACGCGGGCATCTACTACCCGCCGGGTTCGCTCAAGGCCCGGCTCTGCCGCGAGGGCGTGGCCATGCTCCGGGCCTACTGCGTCGAGCACGGCCTGCCGTACGAGGAGGTCGGGAAGCTTGTCGTGGCGGCGGGCCGGCACGAGCGGCCGGGACTGGCCGCGCTGGCGGCCCGCGCCAGGGAGAACGGCGTGCCCGGCATCACCGAGCTCGACGCGCTCGCGCTGCGCGAGATCGAGCCGCACGCGGTCGGGGTGGCCGCGATCCACTCGCCGCACACCGCGATCGCCGACTTCCCCGCCGTCGCCCGCCGCCTCGCCCAGGACGTGGCCGAACAAGGAGGTTCGGTACGGCTGGCGCACCCCGTCAAAGCCATCAGGGAACGGGCCGGAAAGGTCGAGGTCCTGGCCGCCAAACGCGTCTTCGCCTTCGACCGCCTGGTGGTGTGCGCGGGGCTCGGCACCGACGCGGTGGCCGCCATGGCCGGCCGGCGGGGCGACGTGCGCATCGTCCCCTTCCGCGGCGAGTACTACGCGCTGGCCGGATCGGCCAAGGACCTGGTCAGAGGCCTGATCTACCCGGTTCCCGACCCCAGGTACCCGTTCCTCGGCGTCCACCTGACCCGGCACATCGACGGCGAGGTCCTCGTCGGCCCGAACGCCGTGCTGGCCCTGGCCTACGAGGGCTACACGTGGCGCGAGGTCCGCGACGCCCGGCGCATCCTCACCTGGCCGGGCACCCTGCGCATGGCCAGGAAACACTGGCGCACCGGCGTCAAGGAGGTCTACGGCTCGCTGGTCAAGCAGGCGTTCCTCGACGCCGCCCGCCGGTACGTCCCCGCGCTGACCGCCGCCGACCTGGAGCGTGCGCACGGCGGCGTCCGTGCCCAGGCCGTCGCACGGGACGGCGCGCTGGTCGATGACTTCGTGATCGATGTCCATGGAAGAGTGGTTTTGGTGCGTAATGCACCGTCTCCTGCGGCCACGTCGAGTCTGGCCATTGCGCGGCATATCGCGGGAGTTGTTCCAGCACCCATCAGCTGAGTGCATCCTTAGGGGTGATGGAATCACGCCTGCTGATCGTCGAGGACGACCCCAACATCCTCGACCTCCTCGCCGCCAGCCTGAAGTTCGCGGGCTTCGACGTCATGACCGCCAAGGGCGGCCACGAGGCGGTCGCCGCCGTGCAACGGCACCGCCCCGACCTCATCGTGCTCGACGTCATGCTGCCCGACATGGATGGCTTCGACGTGGTGAAACGGCTGCGGAGCGGCGGTGCGGCCACTCCGGTCGTCTTCCTGACGGCGCGTGACGGCACCGAGGACAAGATCCGCGGGCTGACCCTCGGCGGCGACGACTACGTGACCAAGCCGTTCAGCCTCGAAGAGGTGATCGCGCGCATCCACGCGGTGCTCCGCCGTACCAGCGCGCAGTCGCCGCCGCCGCGGCTCACCTTCGCCGACATCGAACTCGACGAGGAGAGCCACGAGGTGTGGCGCGGCGGGCGGCTGGTGCCGCTGTCGCCGACGGAGTTCAAGCTGCTGCACTACTTCATGACCAACGCCGGACGGGTGCTGTCCAAGCCGCAGATCCTCGACCACGTCTGGGACTACGACTTCAGGGGCGAGGTCGGCATCGTGGAGTCGTACGTGTCGGTGCTCCGGCGCAAGATCGACAAGGGCAACCCGCGGCTCATCCACACCCTGCGCGGGGTCGGCTACGTCCTGCGCCTGCCACCGGGGCCCTGATGCGCGGGCTGCCACTGAGGATAAAGCTGATCGCCGCGATGCTCGCGCTGCTCGGGCTCGGGCTGACGTTCATCGGCGTGATCAGCGTCTCGGTGCTGCACCGCTACCTCATCGACCGGGTCGACGGCCAGATCGTCCTGCTCAGCCAGCGGGTTCAGAACAAGCTCCGGCACGACCAGCTGGACAAGGCGCGCAAGGGCCTGCTCATCGAGTCCGACACGATCGTCATGGTCCGGCGGCCTGATGGGCGGCTGGCGCCGCCGTACACCAATGTCAGGGAAGTCGACCTGAAGTCCAAGCCGGGGCCGACGGCGGTCGTGGGCGCGCCCGTCACCGTGCGGGCGACCAGCGGCGACGGCGAGTGGCGGGTGCTGCGCACCAACAGCCCCTACGGCGAGGCGACCGTCGCCGTCGACCTGTCCGAGGTCCGCGACATCACCCGCCGCCTGGTGCTGATCGAGTCGCTCGGCGGCGGCGGCATCCTGCTGATCCTCGCCGTGGTCGGCGTCGCGCTCGTGCGCCGCAGCCTGCGCCCGCTCAGCGTCATCGAGCGTACGGCCGGCGCCATCGCGGCAGGCGAGCTGAGCCGCCGCGTGCCCGACGGTGACCCGCGTACCGAGGTCGGCAGGCTCGCCACCGCGATCAACGGCATGCTGGCCCAGATCGAGTCCGCCTTCACCGCCCGCTCCGCCTCCGAGGCCGCCGCCCGGAGCTCGGAGGACCGCATGCGGCAGTTCGTCGGCGACGCCTCCCACGAACTGCGCACGCCGCTGACCTCCATCCTCGGCTACGCCGAGTACTCCAGGCAGAACCCCGGCGCCGACCCGGCCGAGATGATGCGGCGCGTGGAGAAGGCGGCCGGCCGCATGAGCCTGCTCGTCGACGACCTGCTGCTGCTGGCCCGCGTCGACCAGCAGCGGCCGCTGCAGATGCGGCCCGTGGACATGCTCGCGCTGGCCGCCGACGCCGTGCACGACGCCCGCATCCTCGCGCCCGGCCGCAACGTCAAGCTCGACGTCGTCGGCGACGCCGCGCTGATCGTCTCCGGCGACGAGGTACGGCTGCGCCAGGTCGTCGCCAACCTCATGTCCAACGCCCTGCACCACACCGAACCCGGCACCCCGGTCGTCGTCAGAGCGGGAGCGGGCCGGAGCACGGCGTTCGTCGAGGTGGCCGACCAGGGCCCCGGGCTCACGCCCGAGCAGGTCGAGCGGGTCTTCGAACGTTTCTACCGAGCCGACTCCGCCCGTTCCCGCCGCTCCGGCGAGGACCGGGGCAGCGGGCTCGGCCTGGCCATCGTCCGCGCGCTCGTGCACGCGCACGGCGGCAACGTGCTGGTCAGCAGCACGCCGGGCGCCGGCTCGGTCTTCAGGGTGGAACTCCCACTCGACTTGGAGTGACCCTTCAGCTTTCCCTAAGGTCGCTCGGGCACCCTGTGGCTTGTGAGTACCCCAGAGGCCCTGATCATGGTGGTGGACGACGAGCCCAGCATCAGGGATCTGCTCTCCGAGAGCCTGCGCTACGCCGGGTTCGAGGTGCTGACCGCCGCCGACGGCAGGGAAGCCGTCGAGATCGCCGAGCGCTCCTCGCCCGACCTCGTCGTGCTGGACGTGATGCTGCCCGACCTCGACGGGTTCGAGGTGGCGCGGCGGATCGAGGCGCCCGTGCTGTTCCTGACCGCCAGGGATGCCACCGACGACAAGATCACCGGGCTGGCCGTGGGCGACGACTACGTGACCAAGCCGTTCTCGCTGGAAGAGGTCCAGGCCAGGATCCGGGCGGTGCTGCGCCGTACCAGGGGAGAGATCACGCCGCCCAAGCGGCTGCAGGTCGGCGACCTCGAACTCGACGAGGAGACCCGCGAGGTGTGGCGGGGCGGGCAGAGCGTGCACCTGTCGCCCACGGAGTTCAAGCTGCTGCACTACTTCATGTCCAACGCCGGGCGGGTCGTGTCCAAGGCACAGATCCTCGACCACGTGTGGAGCTACGACTTCGGCGGCGACACCGGCGTCGTCGAGTCCTACGTGTCCTACCTGCGGCGGAAGATGGATGACACCGAGCCGCGGCTCATCCACACGCTGCGCAGCGTCGGTTACGTGCTGAGGGAGCCGTCGGCCGGTTAGCGTGTCCTCATGGAACTGGTGAGCGCGTTAGAGTCACTGCGCCGCCGGCTCGACCGCGAGCTCTTCCCGCTCGCCATCGGGCAGGCGGCGGCCGACCGGGTCGCGCTCAAGGAGCTGACCGGCCAGCTCGACGACTACCTGCTGCCGCGGCTGCGGTCGATCGACGCGCCGCTGCTGACCGTCGTCGGCGGCTCCACGGGCGCGGGCAAGTCCACGCTGGTCAACTCCCTGGCCGGCGCCGACGTCGCCGAGCCCGGCGTGCTGCGGCCGACCACGCTCGTGCCCACGCTCGCGGTCAGCCCCGCCGACCACGCCTGGTTCATGGGCCAGAACGTGCTGCCCGGACTCTCCCGCGCCACCGGCGACAGCCCCGGCGCGCTGCGCGTGGTGACGGTGGACACGCTGGTCCCCGGCCTCGCGCTGCTCGACGCGCCCGACATCGACTCCGTGGTCACCGCCAACCGGCAGCTCGCCGCCCAGCTTCTCGCCGCCGCCGACCTCTGGCTCTTCGTCACGACCGCCGCCCGCTACGCCGACGAGGTGCCCTGGAGTTTCCTGCGCTCGGCCCGCGACCGGAGTACGGCTCTCGCCGTCGTCCTCGACCGGGTCCCGCCCGAGGCCATGGCCGCGGTCTCCGCCGACCTGACCCGCCTGCTCGACGTCAACGGGCTCGCCGGGGCCAAGCTCTTCACCGTGCCGGAAGCCGTACTGCCCGACGAGAAGGCCCGGCTGCCGCAGGAGTCGGTGCGCCCGATCGTCTTCTGGCTCACCGAACTGGCCGCCGACGCCGCCGAGCGTTCCCGCATCGTGCGCCAGACGCTCTCCGGCGCGCTCGACAGCCTGGCCGCCCGCGTGCCGGCCCTCGCCGACGCCGTCGAACGCCAGCAGGAGGGCTTCACGGCCCTGCGCTCCATCGTCACCGCCGCCTACGCGGGCGGCATGGCCGACTTCGACGCCGGCATGCGGGACGGGTCGCTGCTGCGCGGCGAGGTGATGGCCCGCTGGCAGGACTTCATCGGGACCGGCGACCTGATGCGCTCCCTGGAGAGCCGGGTCGGCCGGCTGCGCGACCGGATCGCCGGCTTCTTCACCGGCAAGGCGCACACGATCCAGCTGCGCGACGCCCTGGAGAGCGGCGTCGAGGCGCTCATCAGGGGCGCCGCAGACGGGTCGGCGGAACGGGCGCTCGAAGGCTGGTCGGCGGCGCCCGGCGGCCCCGGCCTGCTCGACCGGGTCGGGGCGGTCGAGGCCGCCAGGCTGGGACGGGCCTCCTCCGCGCTGGGCGCCGCCGCGGAGAAGGCGGTGCGCGGCTGGCAGGACTACGTCCTCGACCTGGTGCGGCAGGAAGGCGCCGCCAAGCGGACCACCGCGCGGGTCGCCTCCTTCGGCGTCAACGGGGCGGGGGTGCTGCTGATGCTGGCGGTGTTCGCCTCCACCGGAGGGTTGACCGGGATCGAGGTGGGGATCGCGGGAGGGACGAGCGTACTGTCGCAGAAACTGCTGGAGGCCATCTTCGGTGACCAGGCGGTCCGTACCCTGACCACCAAGGCCAGGGAGGACCTCCGCGACCGCGTCCAGGCCCTGCTCGACGCCGAGTCCGCGCGTTTCACCGGCCTCCTGGCCGACGCCGAACCCCCTCCCGACACGGCCGGCGCCCTCAGAACCGCCGCCGCCGACATCACCGCCCACCGCCACGACCTGCCCGCCGCCGGAGGTGAGGAGGGGTGAAACTGCTGCGCCGCGGACCGTCCCTGGACGATCGGCTCAACGCCCTGCTGGAAGCGGCCGACCTGGCCGGGGGACGGCTGCCCGCCGACGTCGTCGCCGCCGCCCGGGAGGTCGCGCATCGGGCCGGCGTACGGCGGAGCCTGTCCGTCGACCACACCGTCGCCGCCCTCGCCGGAGCCACGGGCAGCGGCAAGTCGTCGCTGTTCAACGAGCTGACCGGCGCCGAACTCGCCACCGTCGGCGTCACCCGCCCCACCACCTCCACCGCCCAGGCCGCGTTGTGGGACGGCGACGGGGCCGGGCCGCTGCTCGACTGGCTGGAGATCCCCCGCCGCCACGCCGTCGCCGCCGACACCGGGCTGGCCGGGCTCGTCCTTCTCGATCTGCCCGACCACGACTCCATCGAGCTCGGTCACCGGCTGGAGGTGGACCGGCTGGTCGAGGTGGTCGACCTGCTGGTGTGGGTGCTGGACCCGCAGAAGTACGCGGACGCGGCGGTGCACGAGCGCTACCTCAGGCCGCTGGCCAGGCATCGGGAGGTGATGGTCGTGGTCCTGAACCAGATCGACCGGCTACCGCCCGCGGCCGTCTCGCGCTGCCTCGCCGACCTGCGGCGGCTCCTTGCTGACGACGGTCTGGACGGGGTGCCGGTGCTGGGGGTGTCCGCCCGCACCGGGGCCGGGCTGCCCGAGCTCCGCGGGTTGCTCGGTGAGAAGGTGGCGGCCCGGCTCTCCTGGGCCGGCCGCCTGTCCGCCGACGTCGCCACCGCCGCCGACGCGCTGGCCGTGGCCGGCGGCTCCGGTGTCGTGGAGGTTTCCGGGCGGCTTTCCGGTGGGTTGTCCAAGGCGCTCACCGGCGCGCTGAGTACCGCGGCCGGGGTGCCGCTGGTGGTCGACGCCGTGGGGAAGGCGCATCGGCATCGGGCGGTGGTGGCGACCGGGTGGCCGGTTACCCGGTGGGTCCGGCGGTTCCGGCCGGACCCGTTGCGCCGGTTGCGGATCGGGGGGTCTTCCGCCGCTGCCGAGATCGTGGGGAAGACTTCGCTGCCTGAGGCTTCTGGTGTGCAGAAGGCGCAGATGGAGACGGCGATCAGGGACGTCGGCGAGGCCGCGGCCGAGGGGTTGCCCGGGGTTTGGGCCACCTCGGTGCGGCGGGCGGCGCGGTCACGGGCGGAGGAACTGGCCGACGCTCTGGACAAGGCGGTCTCCACCACATCGCTGAGTGCCGCCCGGCGGCCTCGGTGGTGGCGGGCGGTTGGCCTTGTGCAGTGGGTGGTGTTCGCGGCGATGGTGGCCGGGGCGTTGTGGCTGGGCGTTCTCTTCGGGCTCGGCTACCTGCGGCTGCCCGAGCCGCCGACGCCCACGGCGCTGGAGGTGCCGTGGCCTACGGTGCTCCTGCTGGGGGGCGCGCTGGCCGGGGTGCTGGTGGCGTTGTTGTCCCGGGTGGCGGCGTGGATCGGCGGGCGGCGGCGGGCCCGCAGAACCGCCAAGGCGTTGCGCGCGGCGGTGGGAGAGGTGGCCAGGACCGCCGTCCTCGACCCGGTAATCACCGAACTCGACCGCTACACCGCCTTCACCACCGCCCTGACCCAAGCCCGCCAGTAAGCCACCCACCCGGCACACGACACCCACCCGGACCACGTGACCGGGCCCTACCCGGCTCACGTGACGGGCTGTGGCGCGGCGTGGCCTGAGGCGGGATCGCGGTGCCCCGGCCTGGGCTATGCGGGCGGCTCGCCTCGGCCCCCCGAGACCCGCGTCACGAGTCCGCCCAGGGTCGGTGACAGGGGTCTCGGGGTCTCCGGCTGGTTGTGTGACTGGGCCGGGCATTGTGGCGGGGTGGCTTTCCCCGGGGGTCGAGGTGGTTAGCGGGGGGTGAAGGCGATGGGCATGTGTTTGATGCCGTTGATGAAGTCCGAGCGCATCCGACGCACCGGGCCCGTGTGGGCCGCGGCCGGGAAGCGGCGGACGAGTTCGCGGATCATGCAGGTGATCTGCAGCCTGGCCAGGTTGGCGCCGAGGCAGAAGTGGGGGCCGCCGCCGCCGAACGTCACGTGGTCGTTGGGTGTGCGCCGCAGGTCGAGGAGGTGGGCGTCGGGGAAGACGGCCTCGTCGTGGTTGGCGGAGGCGTAGAAGGTGACGACCTTTTCGCCTTCCCGGATCGGCCGGCCGGAGATCTCGGTGTCGGCGGTGGCGGTGCGGCGGAAGTTGTGGATGGACGAGCCCCAGCGCAGGAACTCCTCGGTCGCGCTGCGCCACAACGCCTCGTCGCCGAGTCCGGCGGAGAGTTCGCGGTAGGCGGCGGGGTGGTCGATGAGGGCCTTCATGGCGTGGGAGATGAGGTTGCGGGTGGTCTCGTTGCCCGCGACACAGAGGATGACGAAGAAGGAGTCGATCTCCTCCCTGGTCAGCCGGTCGCCGTCCACCTCGGCCTGGACCAGCGCGGTCAGGATGTCCTCGCGTGGCCTGGTGCGGCGCTCGTCCACGAGGGCGTCGCAGTAGGCGAAGATCTCGGCCGCGGCGATCTCGCCGTCCTCCGGGCTGGTGCGGAAGTCGGGGTCCTGGAAGCCGACCATGCGGTTCGACCAGTCGAAGATCAGGTGGTGGTCGCTCTCCGGGACGCCGATGAGGTCGCAGATCATCCGCAGCGGCAGATACTCGGCGACGTCGGTGACGAACTCGACCTCGCCGCCGCGTTCCAGCACGTCGTCGGCGATCCGCTCGGCTCTCGCCTGTACGGTCGCGGCCAGCTTGCCGATCATCTTCGGCGTGAACCCGGCGCTGACCAGCCGCCGGTAGCGGGTCTGCTTCGGCGGGTCCATGTTGAGCAGGGTCAGCTTGGCGATCTCGATGAACTCGGGCGTCTGCGTCCTGATGAACGTGGTGCCCAGTTCGGTGGACCACGTCTTGGCGTCGCGGCTGATGGCCTTCACGTCGTGGTAGCGGGTGACCGCCCAGAAGCCGGTGTCGCCGGGGACGTCGTGCCAGTAGACGGGCGCGTTGCGGCGCAGGTAGGCGAACTGGTCGTGGGGGACGTGGCGTTCCCAGGTGTTCTCGAGCAGGTCGATGCGCATCGGGCTCCCTTGTGGCGCGGGTTCGGGGCCTGGTTTCCGGTACGGCGGTGCCGTACCGGATGAGGGGGTCAGAAGCCGAGCAGGTCGCGCAGGGCGAGCACCACGGCCGCCCGCTCCACGGCGGGCGGGTCGAGGCGGTGCTGTACCGCGCAACCGATCAGTAACCCGAGCACGGCCACGGCGGTCTGCTCAGGGGATCGCCTGAGTGGTACGCCCGCGGCCGCCGCCCAGTCGGACAGCCCCTCGGCTAGTCGGGCACGGATGTCGGCGTAGCGCCTGGCCAGCGGTTCGCCGATGTGGGGATCGCGCGCGCCGTGCAGCCACAGCTCCAGTTCGAGAAGGAGCCATGCCGCACCGCGATCCGGTTCGTCACGGGTGAGGACGTCGAAGAGGGCGGCCAGCCGGTCGTCGAGTTCGGTGATCTCCTCGAATCCGGCGAGCAGGTCGGCCGCGGTCTGGTTCTTCCACACCTCCAGCAGGGCGAGCAGGAGGCCTTCCTTGCCGCCGAAGTGGTTGTAGAGGGCGCCGGTGGTCCGGTCGGCGGCTTCGGCCACCGCTTCGGCGGAGACGGCGTGGAACCCCTTTCTGGCGAAGAGGTCGGCGGCGGCGTCGATCAGCCGGGTACGGGTCTCGGCCCGCCGCTGATCCTGGGTCGCCACGCCGACACCTCCAGTATATCGGGGTTCCGATATATATCTCCTTCCCTATATTTCATGACTTGTCGGGCTAGTCAAGCTCTCAGCATTCCTGTCGGACCAGCCTGGCGTCCGCCTCTTCCTGCGGCATCGGCTCGGAGTCCGTGAAAAGGTCCACCCTGCCGCCATGGGTCACGTAACCGCCGGTGACGTACCAGCCGTCGGGCACCGAAGCGCGCTCATCCGGCTCCTCCTCGCCGGTCGGGACCTGGTAGGCGCCGACGCTCCAGCCGCGCTGGGCGAGCAGTTCGCGTACCTCGGCCACGGTCTTGTTCAGGTACGGCACGCAGTTCATCGGCTCGTCGGGTTCGTCGAAGCTGCCGCTGCTCATGACAGGCTCACCGGGACGGGCCTCGCGGCTCAGGGTGACGTCGGCGGCGCCGCGGTAGCTCACCGGGATCTTGATGCCGATCGGGCAGCCGTCGACCTTGCGGCACTCGCCGGTGCCCTGGATCTGCTCGAACTCGGTCAGGTAGCGCGGCTCGGGGCCGTCCTTCGCGGTGGGGAAGATCCGGCCCACGCCTCCCGGGGAGGACGGGATGACCCGGAGCGAGATGTTCAGCCCGGCCGCCCGCAACTGCTCCTCGTACTTGCCCGGATCGGCGTACAGGTCCTTGACCTCGATCACGTAGTGGTCGCCTTCGCGCCGGATGTCGAGGGCGGCGGCGGGCTGGGCCGCCGGGCCCAGGAACCAGGCCGCGGCCAGCGCACCGGCCGCCACCGTGGCGATCCCGGGCAGCACGATCCGCTTCCTGCTCACCCGGGACTTCGCCGGGGCGGCGGACAGGGTCATGATCTCGTTCATCAGGTCGTGCGCGCCCTCGGTCAGGCCCGGTCCTGCCGGTGGGGCGAGCCGGGTGACGATCTGGTCGATGTCGGTGCTCACAGGCTCTCCTTCGCGAGTGCTACGGCGCGCGGGCCGTACCGGGTGAGGTCGAGGTCGGCCTGCGCGAGTGCGGCGGCCAGCCGCTTGCGGGCGCGATGCAGCCGCAGGCGTACGGCTCCGCGCGAGGCGCCGACGACCTTGGCGATCTCGGCGCTGGTCAGGCCCTCCCAGCCGACCAGGGACAGCAGTTCCCTGTCCGGCTCCGACAACTGGGCGAACGCCTCGGCGGCCACGTCGGGCGCCTGGTCGGGGCGGGACTCGGCCCAGACGGCCAGCTCGGCGCGCAGGCGCAGGCCGAGGGCTTCGCGCCGGGACTCGGCGCGGTGGTGGTTGGCGAGGATGCGGCGGGCGGTGCCGTACAGCCACCATCGGGCCTCGTCACCGGAGGGGATGTCGTCGATGCGGCGCCAGGCCGTCGTGAACGTCTCGGAGATCACGTCGGCGGCGTCGTCGGGAGATGCGGTACGCCGGGTCACATAGGCGGCCACGGCGGGGTAATGGGTGAGATAGAGGGCCTCGAAGCGTCGGCGAGGCTCGGGTGGTCCCACAGAGCGGGTCCTTCCGATAGGGGAGCTTACGTATCGGTAGATGTCCGCCTTTGTGGGCTTGTTTCAGGTGTGCGGGAAGAGATCGGTGGCGGTGGCGTCCAGGGTGATCAGCAGGGGACGCAGGAGCGGATGGTGCTCCGCGCCCCTCCTGACCGCGGCGAACACGCGGCGCTCCGGGCCCGGCGCCTCCCGCACCACCACGCCGGTGAGATCCAGGTCCCGCAGCGCCAGCCGGGGCACCAGCGCCACCCCGGAACCCGCCCCCACCAGCGCCACCACCGCGCGGAAGTCGTCGGAGGAGTGGGCGAAGTCCGGGGTGAACCCGGCCTGCTCGCAGGCCACGGCGATGACGTCGTGCACCGGGTTGCCCGGGTAAGGGCCGATCCAGCTCTCGGCCGCCAGCTCGGCCAGCGCGACGCCGCCCGACGTCGCCAGGGGGTGGCTCGTGGGCAGGACCAGGTCGAACGGCTCGGCGTACAGGGGGACGCGGGTCAGGCGCTGGTCGGCCGGTGCGCCCCGGTACTCGACGGCGATGGCCAGGTCCGCTTCGCCGTCCAGGAGCATGGTGAGGCTGTGGTCGCCTTCCGCGTCGCGTACGCGCACGTCCAGGCCGGGTGAGGTCGCGCGCAGCGTGCGTACGGCGGGGGCCAGGAGGGCGGCGATCGCGGTGGCGAACGAGGCCACGGTGACCTCTCCGGCCGCGCCGGTCGTGTAGGCGGCCACCTCGGCTTCCGCGCGTTCGAGCTGGGCCAGGACCTCGTTGGCGTGGGCCAGCATGATGCGGCCGACCGCGGTGAGCCGTACGCCGCGGCCGTCGCGGATGAACAGCCGGTGCCCGACCTCGTGCTCCAGCGCGCCGAGCTGCTGGGACACCGCCGACGGCGTGAGGTGGAGCGCCGCCGCCGCGGCGGTGACCGTACCGTGGTCGGCCACCGCGCGGAGCGTGCGCAGGCGCCGCGTCTCTATCACGCGGCCGAGCATAGGGTCTATCCGTTGCGTGCCGTGATGAACGCGTCGACGGCGCGGTCGACGTCCTCGGTGGAATGGGCCGCCGAGAGCTGGACGCGGATGCGCGCCTGCCCGTGCGGCACCACAGGGTAGGAGAAGCCGATCACGTAGATGCCCAGCTCCAGCAGCCGCTCGGCCATGGCTCCCGCCTCGGCCGCGTCGCCGATCATGACCGGCGCGATGGGGTGGTCGCCGGGCAGGATGTCGAACCCGGCCTCGGTCATCCGCTCACGGAAGCGCGCGGTGTTGGCGCGTAGCTGGTCGCGGGCGTCGTTGGAGGTCTCCAGCAGGTCGAGGATGCGCAGGGACGCGGCGGCGATGACCGGCGCCAGCGAGTTGGAGAACAGGTACGGCCGCGACCGCTGCCGCAGCAGCTCGCAGATCTCCTTGCGGGCCGCGACGTAGCCGCCGCTGGCGCCGCCGAGCGCCTTGCCCAGCGTGCCGGTGATGATGTCGACCCGGTCGGTGACGCCGTGCAGCTCCGGCGTACCGCGGCCGGTGGGGCCGACGAAGCCGACGGCGTGCGAGTCGTCGACCATGACCATCGCGTCATACCGGTCCGCCAGATCACAGATCTCCTGCAACGGCGCGAGATATCCGTCCATGGAGAACACGCCGTCGGTGACGATCAGCCGCCGCCGCGCGTCCGAGGCCTCCTTGAGCCGCGACTCCAGCTCGCCCATGTCCCGGTTGGCGTAGCGCAGGCGCCTGGCCTTCGACAGCCGGATGCCGTCGATGATGCTCGCGTGGTTCAGCGCGTCGGAGATCACCGCGTCCTGCGCGTCGAGCAGCGTCTCGAACACACCGCCGTTGGCGTCGAAACACGAGCTGTAGAGGACCGTGTCCTCCATGCCCAGGAAGTCCGACAGGCGGGATTCCAGCTCCTTGTGCACCTCCTGCGTCCCGCAGATGAACCGCACCGACGCCATCCCGAACCCCCACCGCTCCAGCGCCTCCCGCGCCGCCGCGACGACCTCGGGATTGTCGGCCAGGCCGAGGTAGTTGTTGGCACAGAAGTTCAGGACCTCGGCCTCGCCCACGCGTACGTGGGAGTTCTGCGGGGTGCTGATCACCCGCTCGGGCTTGTGCAGCCCGGTCTCGGTGATCTCGTCGAGCGTCTCACGGAGCTGGTCGCGGACGGTGGAAAACATCAAACCTCCAAGATCTGGTACGGCGGGCGGCGTTCACTCCCAGTCGAGAATGACCTTGCCGGTACGGCCACTGGCGGCGGTGTCGAAGGCGGCGTCGAAGTCGCGGTAGCCGAAGCGGTCGGTGATCACGGGGGAGAGGTCGAGGCCCTTCTCCAGCAGGACCGACATGTTGTACCAGGTCTCGAACATCTCGCGGCCGTAGATGCCCTTGATGGTGAGCATCGACGTCACCACCGTGGACCAGTCGATCGCGAACTCCTCCGCCGGAAGCCCCAGCATCGCGATCTTCCCGCCGTGGGTCATCGTGGCGATCATCTCCCGCATGGCCCGCGGGTTGCCGGACATCTCCAGCCCGACGTCGAACCCTTCCCGCATCCCCAACTGCTTCATCCCGTCGGCGATGGGCGTCCGCGCGACGTCGAGCGCGAGCGTCACCCCGAGCTTCCCCGCCAGATCAAGCCGTTCCGGGCTGACGTCGGTGATCACGACGTTGCGCGCGCCGACGTGCGTGGCGACCGCGGCGGCCATGAGCCCGATGGGCCCGGCGCCGGTGATCAGCACATCCTCGCCGACGAGCGGAAAGGACAGCGCCGTGTGTACGGCGTTGCCGAACGGATCGAAGATGGCCGCGATGTCGGGATCGACCGGCACCCGGTGCACCCAGACGTTGGAGGCCGGGATCGACACGTACTCGGCGAAGGCGCCGTCGCGGTTGACCCCCAGCCCGATCGTGTTGCGGCACAGGTGGCGGCGCCCGGCCATGCAGTTGCGGCACTTCCCGCACACGAGGTGTCCCTCGCCGCTGACCAGATCCCCGACCTTGATGTCCTCGACCCCGGCCGCGACCTCGACCACGGTCCCGCTGAACTCGTGCCCCACGATGAGCGGCAGATCAAGGGTGTGCCTGGCCCAGTCATCATATTTCCGGATATGCAGGTCGGTGCCGCAGATGCCGGTACGCAGCACCTTGATCAGCACCTCACCCGGCCCCACCGTCGGCTCCGGCACGTCCCTAAGCCACAGCCCCTCTTCGGGCCGCTCCTTGACCAGCGCCTTCATGGCAACCAACCCCCTCGTCTGAACCTTACGCACTGTGCCCGGCGGGCTTCGGGCATGTCCATCGAGGTTTCCTTAACTCCCCCAACAGAGAACCTTCACGCCCCTGCCAGACCCCCCATTCCCCCACCCCACCCCCTCAGCGATCCCTGGCGTGTCGCCCCTCACCCACCACCCCAAGGCCCTCAGCGGGGAGCCCCCGGAAGCCGCGGCCCCTGGGCAGACCGCCCCACAGGCTCGCCGCCGGCCCAAGGGGGCTCCGGGGGTGTCGCCACGTGTTCACCCGCCCGGCGACGCCGCTGCCGGGCAAGGCGGTGGCGGGTCTCCGGTGCCGGACGCTCCGCGGTCTTCCCTCACGGGTGGGCCACACCGTGGTCTTCCCGCGCCGGGGCAAGCGGTGCCGGTCGCCCGGTGGTCTTCCGGGTGCTGGCAGTGCCGGAGTCGGTGGGTCGAGGGTGCGGGGTGGCCAGGGGAGCGGAGGTGAGTGGGGTTGACAACAAACGGTTGGGGTGGTGGTGCCGGGTTGTGATTACGTAACAAGGTTGGCTAAGTAGACTGTTCGTTCAACCAGAAGGGTGGAGGTCAGGTGGTACAGCAGAGCGGCGACGCCTCCCTTCTGCGCAGGCTCAACTCGGCGGCGATCCTGCGGATCCTGCGGGCCGGCGACGACGTCACGCTCACCGAGCTGGCCAAGGCGGCGAAGGTGTCCAGGCCGACGGCCGAGGCGATCGTGGAGGAACTCCTGGCCGAAGGCTGGGCGGAGGAGTGCGAGGAAGAGCTGGGCGACCGGCAGCGAGGGCGACCGGCGCGGCGCTATCGGTTCCGGGCGGCGGCCAGGCATGTGGTGGGGATCGGGATCGGCGGCTCCACGATCCGGGCCATGACCGCAGACCTCAAGGGGAACGTGGTCGGTTCGCGCTCGGCCGGGGTGCCGCGCGAGGTGGACGCGGGCGAGCGCATGGCCGCCGTCGTCAAGCTGGTGGAGGAGAGCGCGGCCGATCTCGGGCTGACGGCCGGGGATCTGGCGGCGGTCGGGGTCGGGACCACGGGTGTGGTCGACGGTGAGGGGCGCGTGGTCAAGAGCGTCAGGCTGCGCGACTGGACCGGTCTCGAACTGCAGGCGGAGCTGCGCAAGGCCCTGTCCGCGCCGCTTCTGGTGGAGAACGACATGCGCCTGGCCGTCCTGGCCGAGCACTGGCGGGGTGTGGCGCAGGAGTGCCGGGACGTGGTCTACCTGTTCACCGGCAACAGGCTGGCGCTCGGGCTGCTCATCGACGGCGTGCCGTACCGGGGCGCCCATGCGGCGTCGGGCGAGCTGGGCGAGCAGCCGAACGGCAACTGGTCGGCGTTCGGGAGCGTGATCGCCTACGCGATGGCCGCCGAGCCGGGCGAGCTGAGGGCGCCGAGCGACATGGCGGAGTTCGCGTTCGAGCGCGCCAGGTCGGGGGAGCCCGCGGCGGTGGAGGCGGTGGAGCAGTTCGCGCTGAAGCTGGGCGAGGGGCTGGTCACGATCGTCAACCCGCTCGACCCCGAGATGGTGGTGATCGGCGGCGCGCTCGCGCGGGGCCGTGAGCTGCTGGTCGGCCCGATCCAGGCCTATCTCGACCGGGTCTGCCTCTACCCGCCCAAGGTGGTCGCCTCCGAGCTGGGCCGCGAGTCGATCGTGGTGGGCGCGGTACGGCTGGCGCTCAACCACGCCGACAGAACCCTCTTCTCCGTAGGGCTTTAACGCTGTCGAGTTGCTTATCTCCAGGGTCGTTCACGGCCCTGGTGTCGCTTACGCCGGAATTTCTGCCTGATTTTCTATAGATTCTTTCATAAATCCTCGCTAACCTTCAGGACTGGTCAAGGAGCCTGAAGGGACGGCACGTGGAAGATCTACGCATCGGGGTCATCGGCCTCGGGCTGCGGCTCAGCCTCGCGGTGGCCGCGCACCGGCCGGGCCGTGGTTCGGTGGTCGCCGCCCTCTGTGACTCCGACCCTGCCGCGCTGAAGAAGGCCGAGGAGCGGTTCGGCTCGCCGTACCTCACCGAGGACCACCGCGACCTGCTGGAACGCGACGACATCGACGCCGTCCTCGTCGTGACCCCGGACGACACCCACGAGCGGCTGGCCGTCGACTGCCTGGAGGCGGGCAAGGCCGTCTACCTCGAGAAGCCGATGCACATCACGGTCGAGGGCTGCGACAACATCCTGGAGACCGCGCGCAGGACCGGTACGCGCCTCTACATGGGCCACAACATGCGGCACATGGGCGTCGTGCGGCTGATGCGGGAGATCATCCAGAGGGGTGACATCGGCGCCCCCAAGACCGTCTGGGTGCGGCACTTCGTCTCCTACGGCGGCGACTACTTCTTCAAGGACTGGCACGCCGAGCGGTCCAGGACGACCGGCCTGCTGCTGCAGAAGGCCGCGCACGACCTGGACGTCATCCACTGGCTGGCCGGCGGCTACACGACCAGGGTCAACGCCTTCGGCGACCTCATGGTCTACGGCGACCTGCCCCGCCGCGCCCCGGACACGCCCAGGCCGGAGGGGTGGCTGAAGGAGTTCGACTGGCCGCCGGCCGCGCGCAAGGACCTCAACCCGGTCGTGGACGTCGAGGACCTCTCGGTCATGAACATGCGCCTGGACAACGGCGTCATCGCCGCCTACCAGCAGTGCCACTTCACGCCCGACTACAACCGCAGCTACACGGTCATCGGCACAGAAGGCCGTCTGGAGAACGACGGTGGTCACGTCAAGGTGTGGAACCACGGTCCCACCGGGTATCGCGCTGAAGGTGACATCACGTACAAGGTGCCCGAGACCAAGGGCTCACACGGTGGTTCCGACGAGCGGATCGTTAGCGAGTTCCGCGGGTTCGTGCGTGAGGGCGGGGTGACCGACACCTCGCCGGTGGCCGCGCGGATGAGCGTGGCAGCGGGGTACATGGCCACGATGTCGCTGCGTGACGGCGGCGTGCCGTACGACATCCCGGCCCTGGACCCCGAGCTGGTGGCCTACTTCGACCGCGGCCAGGTGGAGCGGTGAACGTCCGGCGCTGGCTGGCGGGCGAGGGCGTCTGCCGGCCCGCGGAGATCCGCACGGTGCTCGTCCCCGGCCTGAGCGACGACGAGGGCGGCCCGCGCTTCGCCGAGGAGGGTTACCGCCTCACGATCACGCGCGCCGCCGCCGTCGTGGAGGCGCCGTCGAAGACCGGTCTCCTGTACGGCTCCCGCACCGCCGAACAAGCACTGGCCCGGGACGGCGAGCTGCCGGTGGGCGTGGCCGTGGACTGGCCCGACTACGAGGTACGCGGCTTCATGCTCGACGTCGGCCGCCGCTTCTTCACCCCCGGCTACATCCGCGACCTGATCGGGCACATGGGCGAGCTCAGGCTCAACGAGCTGCAGCTCCACCTCAACGACAACGGCTTCAAGAGGGAAGGCGGCGGCTGGGACGGCGTCCAGGCCGCGTTCCGCCTGGCCAGCGCCCGCTTCCCCGGCCTGTCGGCGGCCGACGGCGTGTACACGCGGGCCGACTGGGACTCCTTCGAGGACGTCGCCGCGGCCAACGGCGTCCGGCTGATCCCGGAGATCGACGGCCCCGCGCACTCGCTGGCCTTCACCCGCTTCCGCCCCGGACTGGGCGAAGGCGACCACCTGGACCTGTCCAGGCCGGAGACGACCGCGTTCATGATGGAGCTGTTCGACGAGTTCGTCCCGTGGTTCCGCGGTCCGGCGGTGCACTTCGGCGCCGACGAGTACTTCGCCGACCCCGGGCTGTTCCGCGACTACTTCAACGCCATGGCCGCCCACGTCAGGTCACACGGCAAGCAGGCCCGCGCCTGGGGCAGCTTCACCCGGATGACCGGCGACGCCGAGGGCTACGACCGGGACGTGACGATCAACACCTGGGCCAACTCCTGGTACGACCCGGTCGAGGCGATCAGGGACGGCTACCCGTTCATCAACACCAACGACGAGACGCTCTACGTCGTCCCGAAGGCCGGCTACTACCACCCGGACGGGCTGGACGCGGAGTTCCTGGCCCGCGAGTGGCAGCCGCACGTCTTCCCGGGCGGCAAGTCCGTCGAACCCCGGCATCCGCTGCTGCGCGGCGCCATGTCGGCGGTGTGGAACGACATGACCGAACTCGACTACACCGAGCAGGACGTGGACCGGCTGATCCGGCCCACGTTCGCCATCCTCGCCAGCAAGATGTGGAACGGCTCGCCGTACCCGCGAGAAGGGATCTAAGTGGAAGACCTGCGCATCGGAGCCGTTGGTCTCGGTCTCCGGACGAGTCTGCACCTGGCCGCGCACCGGCCGGGCAAGGGGTCGGTGGTGAGCGCGCTGTGCGACATCGACCCGGCCGTCCTCAAGCGCCAGTCGAAGCGGTTCGAGGCCGACTTCCTCGCCGAGGACTACCGCGACCTGCTGGAACGCGACGACATCGACGCGATCATCCTGGCGACCCCGGACGACACCCACGAGCGGCTGGCCGTCGACTGCCTGGAGGCGGGCAAGGCCGTCTACCTTGAGAAGCCGATGCACATCACGGTCGAGGGCTGCGACAACATCCTGGAGACCGCCCGCAGGACCGGTACGCGGCTGTACGTCGGGCACAACATGCGCCACATGGGCGTGGTCCGGCTGATGCGGGAGATCATCCAGAAGGGCGTGATCGGCGAGCCGAAGGCCGTCTGGGTGCGGCACTTCGTCTCCTACGGCGGCGACTACTACTTCAAGGACTGGCACGCCGACCGCCGTCAGACCACCGGCCTGCTGCTGCAGAAGGCCGCGCACGACCTGGACGTCATCCACTGGCTGGCCGGCGGCTACACCAGCCGCGTCAACGCCTTCGGCGACCTCATGGTCTACGGCGACCTGCCCCGCCGCGCCCCGGACACGCCCAGGCCGGAGGGGTGGCTGAAGGAGTTCGACTGGCCGCCTACAACGCGCCGCGATCTCAACCACGTCGTCGACGTGGAGGATGTGTCCGTGATGAACATGCGCCTGGACAACGGCGTCATCGCCGCCTACCAGCAGTGCCACTTCTCGCCGGACTACTTCCGCAACTACACGGTGATCGGCACCGAGGGCCGCCTGGAGAACTTCGGCGACGGCCCCGGCGACGAGGTCAAGGTGTGGAACACCGGCCCGAGCGAGTACCGGGCCGACGCCGACATCACCTACAAGATCCCCGAGGCCAAGGGCTCGCACGGCGGCGCCGACCCGGGCATCATCGGTGAGTTCTGCAGATTCGTCCGTGAGGGCGGCGTGACCGACACCTCGCCGGTGGCCGCCCGGATGAGCGTCGCCGCGGGGTACATGGCCACGAGGTCGCTGCGCGACGGCGGCATGCCGTACGACATCCCGGCGCTCGACCCCGAGCTGGTGGCCTACTTCGACCGCGGGCAGTCATGACCTACCACCTCCGCTACCAGGTGCTGCCAGGCCGGGATCCGGCCAGGCTGGCGGCGTACTGCGCCGAGCACGGGATCGAGGAGGTCGTGCTCATCTACGGTTCCGAGGAACTGCACGCCGGGCACCCGGTCGGCGTCGGCGAGGACCTGTGGTTCGAGCACGTGGCCGAGGTGAAGGACGTGCTGGACGCGCACGGGATCGGCGCGAGCCTGAACCCGTGGGTCACCGTCGGCCACGCCGACCGCGGCCGCACGCAGGACCTCGGCTTCGCGCCCATGGTCTCCCCGCTGGGCGAGGCGGCGACGGCGACCGCCTCGTTCGCCTGCCCGGTCTGGCGCGACTGGCTGGCCGGGCACTACGGGCGTTTCTCCCGGCTGGGCTTCCGCGTGCTCTGGCTGGAGGACGACTTCCGCTTCCACAACCACGCCCCGCTGACCTGGGGCGGCGGCTTCGAGCCCGAGATGCTGGAGCGGTTCGCGCTGCTCGCGGGCGACAAGCCGGCCCGCGAGGAGCTGGTCGCCGCGATCACCGCCACCGGCCCGCCGCACCCCTGGCGGGCGCTGCTGCAGCGCACCTGGTGCGAGGCGCAGCTCGAAGTCCTCGATCTGGTACGGCAGGCCGTGGCCGGCCGGGCCAAGCTCGGGCTGATGAGCTCCGGGCTGGGCGTGGCCTCGGTCGAGGGCCGGGACTGGGCGGCGTTCTTCGACCGGGTCGAGGTGCACCGGCCGCACTTCGCGCCCTACGGGGACGCGCCGGGGCGGCGGCTGTCGTACTCGATCGCGATGCTGGAGCTGCAGCGGGGGCTGCGCCCGGCCGGGGTGGAGGTGGCTCCGGAGATCGAGAACTGGCCGCACACCGAGTGGACCAAGTCCGACACCCAGACGTGGTCGGAGATGGTGACGGCCCGGCTGTCCGGTGCGGGCGGGTTGCTGCTGGACGTGCATCCGTTCGTGACCGGTGACCCGCAGCGTTATCCGCGGGTGGGCCGGATGTTGTCGCGGTCGCGCCCGGCCGTGGACCGGGCGTTCAGTCCGGATATTTCGGTGCATGGGGTGGGGGTGCCGTGGTGGCCCGACACCGCCGCCCACGTGTGGGGCGACGGCGGGCTCGACGGCCTGCGGGCCGACCCGCTGCGGGCGGCCGAGTACCTGCTGCCCTACGGGGTGCCCGTCCAGGCCGGGGTGGGCGCGGTCAACGCCGTGTTCGGCAAGGTCGCCTGGGGTGTGCCCGACGGCGAGGTGGAGAGGTTGCTGTCCGGCGGGCTGCTGCTCGACGGGCACGCGGCGCTCGTGCTGGCCGAGCGCGGGTTCGGGGAACTGCTCGGGGCGCGCGTGGAGGAGGTGGCCGAGCGGGACGCGCCGGCGCGGCAGCCGTTCAGCATGGAGCGGGTTCTGGACAGTGGGCAGTTGCTCAGCGTGAACGTACAGCCGGCCGTCGCGCGGCTCGCGGCCCTGCCCGGAGCCGAGACCTGGACCGAGATCCTCACCCCGCGCGGCGAACACTGGGGTGACGGCCGCGTCGCCTTCACCAACCGCCTGGGCGGCCGCGTCGTCACCCTGGCCGCCTGTACCCCCGAGTCGCTCGGCCGCTGCGACGACGGCCGGTCACTCGCCCACCGCGCCCTCCACTACCTGGACGCGAAGCTTCCCCTGGTCACCGGCGGCCCGCACCTGCTGCCACACCTGGCCAGAACCGGCACGGGCTGGCGCCTGGCGATCGCCAACGGCTCGGCCGACCCCGCCCGCCCCGTCGCCGACCTCGACCGGGATGTCACCGCGACGCTCCTGGCCCCGCTCGCCGAACCCGCGCCCGTCCCCGTGCGTCGCGCCGAGGGCCGCGTCCACGTCGAGGCCGACGTCCCGCACCGGGGATATGTGCTGCTGGAGTGGCGTTGAGGGTCCTGTCGTGGAACATCTGGGACGGCGGCCGCGCCGACCTGCCCCTCATCGTGGAGCAGGTCGCCGCCGTCGCCCCTGACGTCTTCTGCTCCATCGAGACGTACGGCGCCGCCGAGACGATCCTCCACGGTCTGCCCGGCTACACCGGAACCCGGATCACCGCCAGGGACCGCGACAACCTCTGGATCTTCAGCCGGTTGCCGGTGACGCACGTGTTCCCGCCATCGTTCGACGACTTCCGCTTCGGCGGCATCCGCGTTGCCCTGCCTGGTTTGTCCGGCGGGGTTGAGGTCAATGTCTTCATCACGTGGCTCAACTTCTCCGAGCCCTGGCTGGGTGACGTGATCGCCTCCGGCGCTTCTCCCGAGGCGATCCGGCAGGCGGAGCAGGTGCAGTTGTCCGAGCTCAGCCGGATCGCCGGCGAGGAACTGCCCCGCCTGCTGGACGGCGACCCGTCCCCGGTGGTGCTGGCCGGTGACCTCAACGTCCTGCCCGCCGCCGACTGGCCCCACCTGCGCACCACCCAGATCCTGGTCGACGCCGGATACACCGACACCTTCCGCGCCGTCTCCCAGGACCCCGGCCACACCTGGAGCACCCAGCCCGACCGCGCCCACGTGCGCATCCCCGAGCGCATCGACTACATCTTCGCCAAGGGCCTCAAGGTCGCCGACTCCAGGATCATCACCGAACGCCTGCCCCACCACCCACCGGGCCCGTTCTACTCCGACCATGCCGCCCTGGTCACCGACTTCCATCCCTGAACCCTGGAACCCCCGGGCACCCGCGGACAGTACAGGGTGTGGATGTGACGACGCGTGCCCGGATCCGGGACGGAGACCAGCAGGCCTTCGGCGACCTGTTCGACGAGTTCGCCAAGGCCGTCTACAACCACGCCTACCGGCTGACCGGTGACTGGTCGGCCGCCGAGGACGTGGTGTCGCTGACGTTCCTGGAAGCCTGGCGGCTGCGGGGCCGGATCGAACCGGAAGGCGGTTCTCTGCGTCCCTGGCTCCTGGGCGTGGCCACCAACGTGGCCCGCAACCTGCGGCGTTCCGCTCGAAGACACCGGGACGCGCTGGCCAGAATGCCCAGGCCCGAGGCCGTCCCCGACTTCGCCGACGAGCTGATCGACCGGGTTGCCGACGCCCAGCACCTGGTCGACGTGCGCGAAGCCTTCGTACGGCTGCGCGAACACGAGCAGGACGTCCTCGCCCTGTGTGTGGGCGCGGACCTCGACTACGCGGAGGCGGCCGAGGCGCTCGGCGTCCCCGTGGGCACGGTCCGCTCCCGCCTGTCCCGGGCCCGCAAGAAATTGGAACTCGCCGCCACCCGCCGACAGGTAAGAGGTGACCGCGGCACCGCGGTCCGGTCCGTCAAGGAGAGCACCCCATGAACGTCTTCCCGGAGGAGCGCGACCTTCCCGGCGGCCGTCACCGTGACCTGAAGGAGTTCGTGATGGCAGAGATCCAGACCCGGCCGCGCCGCAACCTGTTGCGCCCGATGATCCTGGCCCCGGTGCTGGGCGTGGCCGCCGCGGCCGCCGTGGCCCTCCCGCTGGTCCTGGGCGGCGGCGCCCCCGCCCACGCCGTGGAGAAGAACCCCGACGGCACCCTCACCGTCACCATCAACGAGGCCAAGGACCCCAAGGGCCTGGAGGCCAACCTCCAGGGCATGGGCTACGACGTGGTGGTCGACTTCGTGCCGCAGGGCAAGCAGTGCAGCCCGAAGAAGCGCAGCGACAGCTGGGTGCCGCGGGAGCAGTCCAAGCTCACCGTCTTCCCGCCCACCGTGGACATGAGCGACGACCCCGGCTACCAGCTCGACCTCGCCAAGATCGGTCCCGGCCAGACCGGCGTGCTGATGTTCGCGGTGGGCAAGGAGGACCGCTACGTGGTGGCCGGCATCTGGGCGGGCATCTCCAACGGCCCCGTGGCCCCCTGCGAACTGGTCGACAGCGACGGCGCCCCCCTCGAAGTCGACTGATCTCGGCCACTCCCCAGGCCCGCCGGCCCAGCACCCTCACCCGCTTCCGAGACCTCACGCGGCCCTCGGAGCATTGGGGAGCCCGTCACCCGGTCAGCGTGATCCTGCTCACTTGAACGGCGTTCAGGATTGAACGGTGTTCAGGTTCCGTGCCACACTCCCCGCATGCAACTGAAGCGTGCGGACGTCGTGACCGGGGCGCTGGCCCTGCTCGACACCGACGGCCTGGACGGCCTGACCATGCGCAAACTGGGCGCGCGGCTGGGAGTCCAGGCCGGCGGCATCTACTGGCACTTCAAGAACAAAGAGGCCCTGCTCGGCGCCATGGCCGACCGGATCATCGGCACCGTGACCGAGACCCCGCTCGCCCCCGGCCCCTGGGACGCCCAGCTCGCGGAGATCGCCCACCGCCTGCGCCGCGCCATGCTCGCCCACCGCGACGGCGCCCGCGTGGTCGCGGGTACGTACGTGACCGAGCCGAACACCGTGCGCGGCGGCAACCAGGCCATGCGCATCCTCACCGACGCCGGCTTCCCGCTCGACCGGGCCGGGTGGGTGATCTTCACCGCCATGTACTACGTGCTCGGCCACACCATCGAGGAGCAGGCCCAGCGCGAGGCCGGCGACTGGGAGCGACGCGGAAGCGAACTGGCCGACACCGAACTGCGCCGCGCCGTCGAAGGCATGATCACCGCCGACCCCGAGGAACGTTTCGCGTACGGCCTGGAGCTCTTCCTCGACGGTGTACGCCTCCGCCTGGCCGAGGCCCGGAGATGATCCCCAAGCTCAAGCGAGCCCGAGGACGGCGCACCATGCCCCTCGAAGTCCGTGCCAACGTCCGGCTGAGCCCGTCATTCAACCGCCTGACCTTCGCCGGCCCGGCCCTCGCCGGCTTCACCAGCCCCGGCCGCGACCACGGCGTACGCCTCTTCTTCCCGCGCGAAGGCCAGGACGACCTGTGGCTGCCCACCTTCCGCAACGACGCCTGGATGCCGGAAACACTGCTGCAGCCCACCTCCCGCCGCCCGTGGGTACGCACCTACACCGTCCGCGACCACCGCCCGGACCACCAGGAACTGGACATAGAGTTCGCCCTCCACGGCGACGACGGCCCCGCCTCCGCCTGGGCCGCCCGCGCCCGCCCCGGCGACCCGGCCGGCATCCTCGACGAGGGCTACACCTATCTCCCACCCGACGGCGCCGACCGCCAACTGCTGGTGGGCGACGAGAGCGCCCTGCCCGCGATCCTCTCCATCCTGAGTACGGCTCCCGCCGACCTCACCGGTCACGTGTTCCTGGAGGTCCCGCAGTCCGCCGACATCCGCGGCACGATCGTGTGCCCGGCGGGCGTACACGTGACCTGGCTGTCCCGCGACGGCGCCCCCACAGTCCCCGGCACCCTGGTTCTGGAGGCCATCAAGGATTCCCCCGACCTGGGCAAGCCTTGTTACTCCTGGATAGCCGGCGAGTCGAAACTGGCCACCGGCGTACGCCGCCACCTGGTCAACGATCGCCACGTCGAGAAAAGGGACATCGCCTTCATCGGCTACTGGCGCCACGGCCGCCCAAGCCCCGGCTGACCCACCCTCCGCCCCTGGACGAACCCGAAGCTTCGATGAGCTCGATCTCGATGGCGAGGACACCGAGGGCTTCCTTCTCGGGGCCGTAGATGCGGCGGATGTCGGCCAGCTGCTGCTCGCGAGGGCTGGTCGGGTTCACCTGCTCAGGCCCCTCGGCGTCAAGCATCTCCTCGAAGCTGGTGTAGCGGGCGACGCGTATGACGCGGGTGAGGGCGTCGTCGCGGCCGCACACGAACCGGATATGGTCGCCGGCCTTGAGGGTGCGCAGGTTGGGGTACTGCACCCGCACTTCGACGGTCTTGGAGCCGTCGGCGACCAGGTCGAAGTAACGGCGGTAGAGGTTCATCTCGCGGGCGCGCACGCCCGTCTTCGCCGCAGGGCGTGCGGTCATGATCCTGTCCAGTTCGGCGGTGGTGTAGGAGCGATAGAAGTGCTTGGGCGGAGCAGCAGCTCCATCCTCACATGACCGCACGGCATAGGTGAAGCTGACCGTGCGGAGGGGTTGACGCGTTGGTCCGCCGCGTTCAGGCTCACATGTGCGCAAGTTCGTACACACTCCGAACGCGGGGAGTCTCCCATGGCGCTTAGGTTCTACGGCAAAGCAGGCAGCGACAACAGCAGTTGTCCGTCGGTGCACGTGGACGACGAGGACGGAAGCCTCGTTATCGTGGGGCGGCCGGAGGACGGTCCAGAGGTACTCGCGAAGATCCGTGAAGTGAGTCATATCGAGGACTTCGAACGGGCATTTCGCGTACCGGCCGAGCTGAAGAAGGCGCTTTGGGAGGCATGTGGTGGCCATGATCCACACTTTGGCTGAGCTCTTCGCGAAGACGACGCATTCGGTCACTCACCTGGAACTGCGCGACACCTACGGCACCGGAAGCCTCGGATACCAGGCCTGGTTGGAGGGCGCCTCGGTGGAGGAGATCTCCAAGCTGGACTCCTACTTCCGCCCATGGACGCGCCTGATCCAGGAGCACGTCGAGCGGGGGTTGACCTTCCGCCGCGCCCGGGTGATCTCCGAACCGGTGAGTGATTACATCCGGTACGAGCACGCGGTCACCCCCTTCTCCAACCTGGACGGAGGCGAGCGGGTTCGCTGGCTGCCACGCCCCAAGGCGCGAGACATCGCCGTACCGGCCTGCGACTTCTGGCAGTTCGACGACAACTTGGTCTGCTGGGTCTACCAGAGCGGCGACGGCGATCCCACCGGCCACGAGCTGGACACCGATCCGTCAGCGGTGAAGCTGTGCGCTGCCGCGTTTGAGGCGGTCTGGAAACGGTCAACGGACCACGCGGAGTACAAGCCCGCCTAGCCGCTCGTGGGAACTTCGCCCTCTTCCAGCGCCCAGCAGGCACGCCAGGCTATGGCCGACCGTCTTAGGGAGATCCTGCGCGACTCCGGCCTGACAGCTCGGGCACTGGCCCGGCAAGCCGGCTGGGACGAGACCAAATGCTCACGCATCGTCCACGCCCGTACCCCGCCATCTGACGAGGACATACGCACCTGGTGCACGATCTGCGGGGTGCCGGAGGAGATTCCCAACCTCATCGCGGCCAGCCGTAACGCCGAATCCGCCTACATGGAATGGCGTCGAGTCCAGCGCAGCCAGACTCGGATGCAGAAGCTGCGGCTTGACGTCTATGAAGGTACGAACCTGTACCGCATCTACTCCAACCACGTCCTGCCGTGGCCGGTCCAGACGGCGGCGTACATGCGGGCCCTCATGGAGGGCTTCAACTCCTTTCACGAGGGCGCCGCCACCGACATCGACGAGGCGGTCAAGGCCCGCCTGGCCAGGCAGAAGTTGTTGAAGGGCAGCTCCAGGCGTTGCGCGATGGTGATCGAGGAGACGGTCCTTCGCGACCGCTTCGCCGACAACGATGTGATCAGGCAGCAGCTTCAACATCTTCTGGCATGCACGCGGCGCGCACCCTTGTCGCTCGGGATCGTCCCGTTGGGAGCCGTCCGCAGCGCTTACCGGCCGACTGAGACCTTCTCCATCTACGGCGACCAAATGGTCGTGGTCGAGCTCGTCGGCGCCGCCGTCAACATCACACAGCCACGCGAGATCCACCTCTACGAGAAGGCCTTCAACGAGTTGGCCGGCGCTGCTGTCCATGGAGCGGCCGCGCGGGTCTTGATCGCCAACGCCTTGGAGGTTCTGCGCTGAAACACGTGCAAGTTCGTACAGGTTCGTTGAGCCTGGATCGTGGCCACTCCTAGCGTCGAGACATGGCCCACACGCAGGCACCGGCGACGAGCGCGGAGGTTGTCCCGGATCATGTCGTCGAGCGCTACGAGATCGCCTTGGCCAAGGTTCAGGGACTTCTTGCTGCTCTTGGTCTGAGTACGCGGTGGGTTTCCCGGATCAGCCTCAGTCTTGCCTGGAAGGACGGGCGGGCCGGGGACGGCGTGCCTCGGCGGATGGCGCCGGAGTTGATGGTGTACGTCGAGGACGGCCGCAAGGTCGCCGAAGTGACAGTGGAGACGCGGTCGGGGGCGTTCCTGGTGTCATTCCCGGGTGATGCCATCCCTCATCGGCTGATCCTTCCGGACCAGGACGGCTAGCCAACCCCCGGAACGGGTTGTTCGACGTGCCACCGGCCGCTGATGGAGCCCACCTGGGCCAACGGGGTTGAGGGTGGGCTCCAACTGCCCCAGCACCTACATGGGTAACGGGTGGGCTCCAACTGCCCAACCACCCGCATGGGCAACGGATGGGAGCCCACCTGTTCAAGCACCCAACTGGGCAACTGCGGGGTGGGCTCCGCCTGGCCAACCACCTAACCGGGCAACGGGCGGGCCCAGGAAGGACGGCCCGAGCGTGTCGGGTGGGCTCCAACTGGCTGACCATCCAGCTGGGCAAGGGGTGGGATCTCAAGTAAGACAGCCCGAGCGGAGCGAGGCCCGACAGGGGTCGGGCCCCGGCCCGACTGGAAGCACGCGCGGAGCGTAGCGGAGCTCCTTGCTTTCAGGGGTTGCGCGGCTGGGGGTCTTTTTCGAGGTTGGGGAAGGGGGATGGTTCCGGTACGGCCGCGCCCAACTGCCGGGGCAGCCCAGGCTTCTCCGCCTCCTGTGCCGAGGCGACGGCTTCGGCTGCCGCCTCTGATGCCTTGGCCACCTCCTCATCAGCCGCCGACGCGTCCGTGATCTCGTCTCGGGTGGCGGCCGAGCGGGGCAGGGCTTCGGTGAACGCCTTGGACACGCCCTGCAGCGCGGAGGTCACCTCGCTGGGGATGACCCAGAAGGTGTTGCCCTCGCCCTGGGCGAGCTGCGGCAGCACCTGGAGGTACTGGTAGGCGAGCAGTTTGGGGTCGGGGTCGTTGCGGTGGACGGCCTGGAAGACCTGGTCGATGGCGCGGGACTGGCCTTCGGCTTCGAGGATGGCGGCGGTGCGCTGGCC
>NZ_JBHYJD010000068.1:0-50998 GCF_042740555.1 Nonomuraea sp. NPDC059007
TCCCGCAGGTTGTTAACTTTTTGCCCTACGGGTTCCCCCCCCGGGGGGGGGGGGCCCGGCGGGCGTGGGGGTCCCCACCGCGGCCCGCCCCCCCGCCTCAGAGGTCGGCTGAGCGCCGAATCTCCGGAGGGCGTGGGTCAGACTCCGAACGCCGCCGGGTAGCGGATGGTGCCGGTGGGCACAGGCCGGGAGGGGTCGAAGGCGAGCGCCATCATGTATTTGTCCTCGACGTCGAAGGGCGGCCGGATGGAGTGACCGGAGGCCGGGACGAAGCCGAAGCGGGGGTAGTACTCGGCGTGGCCGAGCACGAGCACGAGGTTCTCGCCTTGCTCACGGGCGGCGTCGAGGGCGGCGTGGATGGCGGCCGAACCGGCGCCGCGCCGCTGGTGCTCGGGCGACACGGCGCACGGGCCCAGAGTGAGGGCCGGAGAGCCGTCGACGTGGCAGCGGGTGAGCAGCGCGAAGCCGGCGATGGAGCCGTCGGGCGCCTCGGTGACCCAGGAAAGGCCGGGGATCCACGCCTGCGGGTCGGCGCGCAATGCCTCGACCAGGTCGGCCTCGTGAGAGGTGGGGAAGGCGGCGAGGTTGACCTCGCGGATCTGGGCGAGGTCGGCGGTGGTCTCGGGGCGGGTGATCCACGTGGTCATGGGGGCGTTCGTGTCCGTTTCTGTGTCTGTCTGGGGACGCAGGACGTAGCCGGTGTACTGGTAGTCAGTTCCGTGCTCGTGGCGCATGGTGATCTCTTGCAGGGTGGCCGCGACCGCTTCGCGCATCCCGGCCTCGGTCGGGTCGGCTGCGCGGGTTCGTTCCGACAGCGGCGTGTAGTACTCCTCGAACCAGTCGCTGTCGGGGAGCGGGTGCAGCGCCGCGACGGCGTATCCGGCAGCGCGCGCCGCGGCGGCGTTCTGGTCTTGGGTACGCAGCCGGTAGTGCCGGTCCCAGAACGCCCGTGCCTCGGTGGACGGGGAATGGGTGGTCCATTCGCATTCGGTGACGACCAGCGTGCCGCCGGGGGCGAGCAGCCGCCGCCAGGAGCGCAGGGCGGTGTCGAAGCCGATGTTGTAGACGGATCCTTCTGCCCAGATCAGGTCGAAGCTCTCACTGGGGAAGGGAAGATCCGCCATCGACGCCCGGACGGTCCGGATGGCGTGGCCGACGCCGCGGGCGGCGGCGGCTCGCGCCAGCTCGTCGAGGAACGGCTGGTGCAGGTCGATCGCGGTGACCTCGGCGGCGGCCTCCTCGGCCAGCACCAAGCTGGATCGGCCCGGCCCGCAGCCGATGTCCAGCACGCGCGGGTGCGGCGGAAGCGGTCCGGCCATGGCGAGCAGGCGGCGGGTGGTCGCGTCGGAGCCGGGCCCCTGGCGGGGCAGGCCGTGGTGCAGGGCGAAGAACGCCGTCACGACGGGGTCGGTGATCGGGTCGTGCGGGGAATGGTCCGGCCCGGGAGTGCGGTCGGTCATGACTGCTGGTCCCTGAACTTGTAGGTGGCGCGCAGATGGCTGGTGATGGCCTTCTGCCGGTTGGTACGTTCGCCGCGTAGCCGGGCATCGGTGCGCGAGGCCGCCCACGCGTTCTCGCGTTGTAGCTTGCGGTAGCTGGCCAGACGGCGCTCGGTCAGCTCGCCCCCCTGGATGGCGGCCTGAACCGCGCAACCTGGTTCGGTGTTGTGGGAGCAGTCGCCGAAGCGGCAGTCCCGGGCGAGGTGTTCGATCTCGGCGAAGACCTGTTCCAGGCCGTCGGCGGCGTCATAGAGACTGATCCCGCGCAGGCCGGGCGTGTCGATGAGGACACCGCCGCCGGGAAGGGGAACCAGCTCGCGCCGGACGGTGGTGTGGCGGCCCTTGCCGTCCTGCGCCCGTACCTCGCCGATGGCCAGGAGCTCGTCGCCGAGCAGCGCGTTGCCGAGCCTGGACTTGCCCGCGCCGGAGGATCCGAGCAGGACCGTCGTGCCGCTCAGCAGCGCGGTCAGCACATCGATGTTCTGCCCGGTGGCCGCGCTGGTGATCAGGATGTCCACGCCCGGTGCCAGCGTGCTCGTTTCGGCGTGTACGGCGGCGGCGTCGGCGGCCAGGTCCGCCTTGGTCAAGACGATCAGCGGCGTGGCGCCGCTGTCCCATGCCAGGGCCAGGAGCCGCTCCAGCCGGGCCGCGTCCAGCGGAACGGTCAGTGAGACGGCGACGACAACGGTGTCGACGTTGGCGGCCAGCACCTGTGCGTGGGAGTTGCGCGACGCCGACGAGCGTACGATCGCGCTGTGCCGCGGTAGCAGGGCCACCAGTCCGGGTTCGGGACCGGGGCGCAGGGCGGCCCAGTCGCCGGTGCAGGGCGCGAGGAGCGGGTCGGGAGAGTACAGCGCCGAGAGCGTGGCCCGCACCGGGCCGGTCTCGGTGACCGCGTCGCACAGGCCACGATCCACCCGTGCGATCCGGGCCGGCACCAGGCCGGCCTCGCGGTGTTCCGCGAAGGCGTTGTCGAGTGTTTCCGTCCATCCGTAGCGGGTCAGGCCGGCGTCGGATGGATCCGTGAAGAGATTTGGCAACGTGAGACACCTTGGTGAAGGGGCCCCGACGAGACGCAGACGCTACCCTGCCTCATAAGCCGGACGGCTCACGGCGAGGGTGAGAAGTGGGTCAGACCGGGGCCCGGGACGTGAGGAATGTCCGGGCGCTGCACACGGCAGCGGTCTTCACCGCGGTCATCAAACCTCACCTCCCTCTCAACCGGTCATCCAAACAGCCGACGATCAGCACTGTAGCACTCCCAGCGAATTGCCAGTAGAAGCACCCGCCGAAACCAATCTACTATCGATCATCGTAGTTGAGGTAGTTTGTGGCCATGCCTCCACCTGTGCTGCGCGTTATGGAACTGCGTGACGTACCCGACGTCGTGCGCCTGCACCGAGCCGACCTGTCCCAGGGATTCTTCGTGGAGCTGGGCGAGCGGTTCCTCACCCGCTACTACCGCACCTACCTGACGAGCCCCGCCGCGGTGGCGTTGATCGCCGAGCTCGGTGACGAGCTCGCCGGGTTCCTGGTGGGCTGTACCGACGTCCGCGTCCATCGGCGACATGTCGTCAAGCTGGAGCGCTGGCGGCTCGCGCGCGCGGGCGCCGCGTCCTTGCTGCTGCGTCCGGATCTGACGGCCAGGTTCGTGCGTACCCGGGCACAACGCTACGCCCGCGGCATCCGTGCGGCAGGCACCACCGAGGGGACCTCCCGCCGCACGGGGGTGCTCAACCACATCGCCGTCCACCAGGAGCTACGCCGCTGCCGCGTGGGCAGCGCGCTGGTGTCCGGTTTCGTGGACATCGCCAAGGTCCACGGCGTCGAGCGGCTCGTACTGCAGGCGGAGCAGGACAACGAGGCCGCTCATCGCCTCTATGCCGAACTGGGCTGGAAACGAGGAGCGCCGGTGCGGGACGCGGAAGGCAAGACGTGGACTCCCTTCGTACTGGACCTGTGAGCAGGGCGCTGGTGAGCTCGCTCCTCACGCTGGCGCTGGCAGGCTGCGGACCGGCCGAATCACCGCAAAGGGCGGGCGCGACGCCGGCTCCCGCGACGGCGAAGCCGTACACCGTGAACGCGGACGAGCCCGCGCGGCCGGTCAAACGCGCCGCCGTCGCCTACCTTGAGGCGCTGTTCACCTTTGGCGCCGGTGAAGGGTCGCTCGCGGCCAGCCGCGCGCGCATGGCCGCGCTGAAGCTGCCCGTCGGTCCGGTCACCCGCGCCGCGGGCCAGCTCGACGGCGAAGCGGCGGGCGCGATCCAGATGATCTATCCGCAGCTGGGCGGTCTCACGGCCGATCGCGCCTCGATCATGGCCGTCGTACGGCTGTCGCGGCAACGCGGCCCCGAACTGGTCACCAGGACGCGGACCGTCGACGTCCGGCTGGCGAAGCGAGTCAAGGGCTGGACCGTCACCGGCCTGGCGTCTCTGGGCGGGACCGCGCCCCGAGACGCCGAGAGCGGCACGCCGGCCAGGAGGGTGCTGGCGAGCGGCAGGATCGTGCTGCCCGACAGCGCCCGCTGGGACGTTCAGGCCGGGCGCATCGACGATCGGGTCCTGCGGATGTTACTGCGCCTGTCACGTGAGCATCGGATCTCCGTCGCGGTGCTGGCCAGCGGACACCCGGCGAAGGTGTTCGGCAGCATGTCGACGAGCAACCACACCCGCGGCCGGGCCGTGGACATCTGGGCGATCGACGGCCGGCGGGTGGCCGCCCACGCGCGCGACAAGGGCCCCAACCCCGCTCGTACGCTCATGGAGACGGCCATCAGATACGGCTCGGACGAAGTGGGTGGCCCCTGGGCGTTCCGCGGAGCCTTCACCGACGCCGTGCACCAGGACCACCTGCACATCGGCTTCAAGCGTCCCTGACCTGGTGCTTCACGCCGCGACGAGACGAGGCTGGGCGGGCGCGGCGATCACCGCTTCGACCCGCTCAAGGCCCAGCCCCCGACGCCACGCCGGCCTCCCGGCGCATGGGCAGACCCCGGCTCGCCGCCCACTCCCCTCTTAACTACGACTATAGATAGTATGAAGGCTCGCGGGCAGGAAGGACGGTCGCATGGTGCGCTCTCTGGGAGACCTGGAGTCCACGATCATGGATCTCCTGTGGTCGTCTCGCAGGCCCACCTCGGTCCGGGACGTACTCGAGGTCCTCCGCAAGGAGCGGGCGATCGCCTACACGACCGTGATGACGGTGATGGACAAGCTCCACACCAAGGGCCTGCTCAAACGCAAGCCGGCGGGCAAGGCCTACCTGTACGAGGTGGTGGCCACCAAGGAGGCGTACATCGCCGGGCTCATGCGGGAGACCCTGGCGGGCAGCGGCAACCACGCCGCCACTCTGGTGCACTTCCTGGAACAGCTGAGCCCGGAGGAGGCGACGGCGCTGGAGTCTGCGCTCCAGGTGTACCCCCCGAGGAGGCACCGCTCGTGATCGTCGTTGCCATTCTGGCGGTGTACGCCCTCGCCGCCGCCGTCCTGCTCCCCCGGCTGCTGACCCGGGCGCACTGGTCGGAACGCGCTCCCCGCCTGGCGATCGCCATGTGGCTGGCCGCGTGCAGTTCCGTCGTCGCCTCGGCTGTCATGGGCGGCCTGGCCGCGGCCATACCCCCCGACGCCATCGGCCATGGCCTGGCCGGTCTGTTCGAAGCGTGCGCCGCCCTCCTCGCGGCCGGTTTCGACACGGCCGCTTCCTCGTGGGGAGCTCGCGCGGCCCTTCTCCTCAGCGGACTGATCGTGGCCAGGACCACGTACTGCCTGTCCGCCGTACTCTTCACCGCTCGCCGCGAACGCGCGCGGCACGCCGAGATGCTGAGCCTCGTCGGCCGCCACGACGGAGACCTCGGCGCGATCGTCCTCGACCACGGCGAGCGTCTGGCCTACTGCCTGCCCGGCCGCCAGGGCAAGACCGTCATCACGACCGGCGCGCTACGATCGCTGGCCCCCGCGCACGTCGCCGCCGTCCTCGCCCACGAGCGGGCCCATCTGCGCGGGCGGCACCACCTGGTACTCGCCGTCGCGGAGGCCTTCGCCCGCGCGTGTCCCCGGGTGCCGCTGTTCTCCAGGGCCAGGAGCGAGGTCGTCCGGCTGATCGAGTTGCTCGCCGACGACGTGGCGGCACGCCACCACCCCCGTGCGCACATCGCCGCCGCCCTGGTCGGCCTGGCCACCGGCCGCGTTCCCGCGTTCGCGCTCGGCGCGGGAGGCGAGACCGCGCTGACCCGGGTACGCCGCATGCTCAGCCCGGCCGTCCCGCTGCACCGCCGGGAGAGGCTGGCGGGGATGGCCGCAGTCGGCGCTTTACTGGCGGGCCCCACCGCCCTGGCCGCCGTCCCCGGGCTGAGTTCCTTCGTGGCCCACCACTGCCACGCGCTCTCGCTCCTCTGATCGTGGCTTTCGCGGCGTCGATCACTGGCCCACCACCCGGAGGACTATTTCTGAGCAGGCCAGAAACGGTAATCATGTCCGGACCCGACCCTTAACTACTATGGCACATAGTTGTTTCGTGTAGCCTGGCTTCATGAAGCGAGCTCGTCCGGTGATCCTGCGCCTGATGATGCTCGTCGTCCTGGCCCTCGGCATCCTGGCGATGCACTCGCTGGGTCACCCGCGGGGGCATGACATGGCACCGGCCACAAGTCACGCCTCCGCGCAGACCGCACCCGCCGACCCGGACCCGGACGACGGCTGGGTCTGCCTGGCATTCCTCGGCACGGCCGCGAGCCTGATACTGACCCTGTTCGCCCTGGGGACCACCCCCGGCCCGCTCGTACCGCGAGACACACGGACACCCATCCGGCAGAGCCGGCCCCGCGGGCCGCCCCTCGTCTCACCTCGGCGAACAGCCGTGCTCCTGATCTAGATCGTCCGGTCTTCCGGCGATCCCTTTCGAGCACGATCTCGCATGTGAGGCGACACCATGAACATCGATCGACGCACCCTGCTCAGAACCGGCATCGGACTGCTGGGCGGGGCCGCTCTCACGGCCTGCGCACCTCCCGCCCCGGCCTTTGTCGGACCGGCGGACGCGCGGGTGCGCGCCGCGGAGCTGGCCCGCCGTCCCGGCAGGATCCGCGACTTCCGGCTGACCGCCGCCGAAAGCCAGGTGGATCTCGGCGGGCCGGTCGTCCGTACCTGGGCCTACGACGGACGCGTACCCGGCCGCCCGATGCGCGTCACGGCGGGCGAGGTGGTCCGCGCACGCCTGGCCAACCAGCTCGCGGCCGACACGACCATCCACTGGCACGGCCTCGCCCTGCGCAACGACGCGGACGGCGTGCCAGGGGTGACCCAGGCTCCCATCAAGGCCGACACCGAGTACACCTACGAATTCACCGCCGCCCACCCCGGCACGTACTGGTTCCACCCCCATTCCGGCACCCAGCCGGACCGCGGCCTGTACGCGCCGCTCATCGTCGAGGATCCGGACGAGCCCCTCGGCTACGACGACGAATGGGTGGTCATCCTGGATGACTGGCTGGACGGCGTCACCGGCTCACCGGAAGACGTCCTCGCCGAACTGTCGCGCGGGATGAGCATGCCGGGTATGGACCATGGGGACATGACGCCAGGTCCCTCGTCCACCGGAATGGGCAAGCACATGCTGATGGGCGCGATGAGCCCGTTGCTCGGCGGCGACGCGGGGGACGTCCGATACCCGCATTTCCTGGTCAACGGCCGCGTACCGGCCGAGCCGGCGACCTTCCGCGCCAAGCCGGGCACCCGGCTGCGCATCCGGCTGATCAACGCCGGCGGTGACACCGCGTTCCGTGTGGCTCTGACCGATCACCGGCTGACCGTCACCCACACCGACGGCTTCGCCGTACAGCCGAAGGACGCCGACGCGCTCCTCATCGGCATGGGCGAACGCTACGACGTGCTGGCCACCCTCAAAGACGGCGTCTTCCCGCTGGTCGCGCTCGCCGAAGGCAAGGCCGCCGCAGCTCGCGCGCTGGTCCGCACCAGCCCTCAGGCCGCGACACCCAAGCTCGGCCATCGTCCGCGCGAGCTCGAAGGGGAGGTCGTCCGCTACGCGGAGCTCCAACCCCATGAGCGGGTACGGCTGCCGCAAGAGCGGCCCGACCGCACCGTCAGGCTGGAACTCACCGGCACCATGGCGGCCTACGACTGGGCGATCAACGGCAAGAAGTACGCCCCTGAGATCGTCGAGCCGGTGCGCTCGGGAGAGAGGGTGCGTCTTTCCTTCGCCAACCGGACGACGATGTGGCACCCCATGCATCTCCACGGCCACACCTTCGCGCTGCCGTCCGGAATCCGCAAGGACACCGTCATCGTGCTGCCCGGCAGCACACTCGACGTGGACTTCGACGCGGACAACCCGGGGCTGTGGATGATCCACTGTCACAACATCTACCACGCGGAATCGGGGATGATGACCCTCCTGGGCTATGCGGCGGGGTAGCCCGTAGCCGCAGGCCCCATGGGATCAAGCGCGATCCGAGCAGTGCGTTCCTCCAGCTCTTCGCCTGAGGCATGCCTTCTGGCGGGACACGCCCGAGCCGCGGAGAGGCACGTAGGCCGCGTCGATGACGTCTTCCGAAACTCCATCTACTATTATTCGTAGTAGATGGAGGTGGGATGGATGCGCACACGAACGCAGCGGGACACGAATCTGGCCCAGACGCTCAAGGAACAACTGGCCGGCTGGTCCCATCGCTCCGGCATCCAGGTGGAGACCTGGGCACTGCCCGCCGAGGAGGTACCCGATCGGGTGGCCGAAGCGGTGCTCGCCTGCGTCGCCGAGGCTTTGGCCGGCATCGAGGAGCGGGCCAGTGCCGCCATGGTGTCCGTCGCCGTCACCACCGGCACGAACGGCCTGCTCTTCACGGTGAGCGATGACGGCATGGGCAGCGACGCGAAGAACGCCGGCATGCGTGCCGCCCTCGTCGCCACGTCAGGGACCATCTCGATCAATGGCACCCCGGACGGCTGCACCGTCAGAGGGGCCATCCCGCGTGAGCGCTGGCAGTGAAATCCTTTTAATCGGCGGGATCACCATGGGAAGGAAGGCAAGGCGGCTCGGAGCCCGAAGCGCGCGCGGGGCGCTCTGCTCGCCGAGCGGACGAGTGGATCGAACGCGCACCCGCAAGAGGTGGTGGGCATCACACACTGGTTGGAGCCCGCCCCCGAACCACCCGTGCAGGACGTGACACCGGAGAGCGGCTCGCCACAGAGGCTGCCCCAGGGGCAACAGGACCGTTTCGTGTGCGACGTCGTGGTCAGCGAGGCACAGGCAGCCCCGTGGCGATCAGCAGGGTAGCGGGCGTCAACGCGGGCGAATGGCAGGTGTCCGTCACAGCGGCAGCCGGCCGCACAGTGCCGATCCTTCGCGCCACGTGGTCATGGAGACGCTGGCGCGGTCTACTCACGCAGTAGGCGCTGATCGCCTCGACCGACCCGGCGACCCCGGTCAGGCTGCGAGCCGTACTCCGGCGGTGGCCTCGACCGCTGAAGCCGCCGTCCACCGCCTCGTCACGCTCACACCCCCTGAAGCGGGCGAGACGCAGGCGAAGCGACCTCCATCCTCCACACGGTTACTCCGTTCGAGGCGGCGACCAGGTCCCCGGGAAGGGGGCGCGTGTGCCCAGGATCGCTCCTGGGCACACGCGTTCGATCAGAGCCGGTCGAGGATCTTCCGCATCTGTGCGATCTCCGACTGCTGTGCGCTCTCGATCGCCTTCGCCAGAGCCTTGGCTTCCGGGTTGGCTCCCTGCGACTGCTCCGTTCGCGCCATCTCGATCGCGCCGTTGTGATGAGCGATCATCAGCTCAGCGAATTTCTTGTCGAAGGCCGCCCCCTTCGCGCCCTCGAGTTGCTTCATGTCCGCCTCCGACATGATGCCGGGCATGTCATGTCCCATTCCGCCGGAGGGCATGGGCTTGCCCCAAGCGGTGAGCCAGCCCTTCATGGTCTGGATCTCGGGGTCCTGGGCGGCCTTGATCTCGCTCGCGAGTTCCTTGATCTCCGGGTCCGCCGCGCGGGTGGTCGCGAGCTCAGCCATCTCCACGGCCTGCTCGTGATGCGGAATCATCATCTGCGCGAACATCACGTCCGCGTCGTTGAAGGACGCGGACGGTGACGCGCTGGCGGTGGCGGTGGTGGCCGGAGCCGAACTGGACATACCTTCATGCCCGGCCATCGCGTCACCGCTGCCGCCGCAGGCAGTGAGGAGGATGAGTGCGCCCGCTCCGGCCACGGCTCCGAGCGAGAACCTGCGCATGGTCGATCGATTCCTGTGCATAACTGTGACTCTCTGGGTTGGGTTGATGTGCCGACCGGTGACGCGGGAGGGCCTCTGGCCCGATCCCGCAGGCATGACCGGCCTATATGCGCATCACCGAGAGACGTACCAAGCACAGGGCCACCGGACCGGGCGGTGGCCGGGCGACTCCGCGCACGCGCGTGCGGACCGGAGAGGAGGCGCGCGTTGACCCGTTCCCACGGCTTCGTCGTCCGATCAGCGCCAGAAGCATCCACGACGTGAGCACTGCGAGGCAGATGGACGTTGGGTCAAGATCAGGCATACCCCGTCCGGGATCGACCGGGCTACCCGACGCGTGCCCACCCACGGCCGACGCCTTCGACGCGGCGTGGTCGGTGCCCATGTGACCGAGGGTGTGCATGCCGCAGACGCCGAGGGTGAGCATGATGAGCAGACACCAGCGCGACACACGCACAGCGCGGTACGAACGCGGTCCCTTCATCACTCCCCCGTAGCTCGATCGCCTCACTATGCACTCTAGTAGACCAAGCGTTTTGCATCCGCCTTCAAACCGCCAATCCATGCCCACTCCCTGGGCGCTTCACCCACATGATGAGCTACGAGTAGTAATCGTAGATTCGTGGAGCCGCTGTCCGCGTGGTCGAGAAGTGGGCGGCTATGGATCGCATACGCGCCGGTACCGCGGGGCGGATGCCGGCTCTCACGTTGCCCGGCCGGGCGACGGCCTTCACCGCTCTCGGCTAACGGCGAGCGCTCACCGCTGTCCGGCGGGCGTGTCGCATCCCGGGGCAAGGCACCGCGGGAGCCCCGCCCCTGTCAGATCAGCACGGCGAGCATCCCCGCCGACGCCAACGTCTCAACCCGGAGGGCCGGCATCCGGCGTGGCGACGGTGGCGATCTTCTTCTGCGCGACGCTCGCCTGTGCCACATCCGGTCGGCCCAATGCACCCGGTTCGGGCTCGTCCGGGGGTTCGCGCGCGCTGCGGGGCCACGGCCTCTTGTACCTTGCGCGACAGACCGCACCCAACGACAGCCATGGCCATGAGGACACGTGGGCCAGGCAAGGAGGTTGCCGCTCTGATCACACACGCCACGCGGCGGCTTCACTTCGCAGCGCACCTGTGGGACCTGACGGCGCAGGACCGCGTTCCGCAGTTCCGCCTTCGTGGAGAATTCACTCCGCAACAGCAGCGCGGGCAGGGACAGCAGACGTCGGGCCCAGGACTGGCGATGGTTCGTGTTCCCGAGCCCCACACGATGCCTCCTCACCAGATAGCCGTGGTTGAGGGTGACCGAAAAGAACCACGAACGCTTCTGGGAACCGTTAGGGTGCCCGGCAGTCCTTACATACCTTTGGAGCAGAAGCATGGCGAAGCAAATCGTTGAGACCTTCGTTGACGACATCGACGGCACCACCGACGCCGCAGGAACCGTCACGTTCTCCTACAAGGGGAAGTCATACGAGATCGATCTCTCGGCGGCGCACGATAAGGCTTTCGATGAGTCCATGGCGGAGTGGATTGAGTTCGCTCGCGAGGTCAAGGGCGAGTCCAGCGCTCGTAGAGGCCGGCGTGTAGCGGCCAGTGGCAGCAGTCCCGCCCTGAGCCGTGAGAAGTCCGCCGAGATCCGCCAGTGGGCCAAGAGCCACGGCCTGCCTGTCAGCGAGCGCGGTCGTATCGCTTCAGCTGTCGTGGAGAAGTACGAAGCTGCTCACTAGGTCAGACGGCAAGTAACTCCCTCGTTCTCCTGGACGAGGGAACCTGTCGCGATATCCCTAATTCTATGCTTTCAGTGCATCTATTAGCAGCCATCTCCGTTCAGGGCGCCTCTCCGTTTAGAGCGCGATACACGTACGAGGTTAAGGCAGTACTCGCTGCCTGAAGTACAGCGACGCCGAACTGGCGTAGAGGACGGCCCTTCGAGGAGGGCACCAGGCCACGGGTTCGGGGCGGAGAGCGTTCTCGTCGGTGAAGATCTTGCGGCAGCCGGACGCGGTGAGGTCGGCGAGTTGGCGGTCGAAGCTTGGGCCACGGGTGGACACGCGGGCGTAGCCGATGCGGATCGCGGAGGGGTGTCAGCGAAGGCCGCAAGGTTGCCAGAACCTTTTCCGGTACTTCGCCGTCAAAGCAGAGCATGATGAAGACGATGATCGGAGCCTCGCTCCTCGCCGGTTCGTTGCTGGTCTCCGGTGTCACCGCGGCGGCCGCCCAGACGAAGCCGACGCTGGGTCCCCACGGCTACGGCGCTGTCAAGCTCGGCCTGACCGTCAAGCAGGCCAGGGCTACGGGGGCCGTGGTCAAGAAGATGCCGGGCGGCGGCGGCTGCTCCGGCTGGGACCTGAAGAGTTTCCCGACCCCCAAGGACTCGGTCGGCATCTATATCTCGCCGAAGGTGGGGCTGGCGGCCATCTTCGCCGCCAAGGGCATGAGAACCCCTGAAGGCATCATGATCGGCTCTACTGCGAAGCAGGTGAAGGCGGCCTACCCGCGTATCAAGAAGGACGCCCACGGCTTTTACGTGATTACGGTCCCCGGCAACAAGAAGGCCTACTACTCCTTCAGCGTCAAGCGCGGCAAGGTCACCGAGTACGGCATCGCGCTCAACAAACAGGATTGTTTCAACTAGCGGCGTAGGTCCGTCGCCGGGCTGGCGCGATGAGGCTCAAGGGAAACCTGACCGCAGTGCCATTTCGGCTGCCCCCTCACAGGAAGGAGCTGGCGCCGGCGCCGGGCACGAGAGACCGCCACATTGCGGCCTCCCGCACTTACGGAGAAGTACGGCCTGCGCCCTCGACGGCGTATTCCTAGCTGCCAATGAGATCAGCCCCGGGAGACGAAAGCGGCTTCCGGGGCTGTCTTGGCCTTGACCCTACGAGGGAATGTCCGTCTCTTTGACATACGGTGAGCTCGTCGGGTCGTAATTCGAAGTGCCCGTCTCACGTGAGTGCGCGGCCTGGGCGAGCGCGCCAGGCCCGACGGCGTCCGGGGCACCTTCGCCGTACCGGAGGTCCTCCTGCTGTACTGGCTGGTCTCGGCCTCCTTCAAGGGCGTGCCGACGCAGACCGTGATCATCCCCCCAACAGCCTGTTCGGCCTCTACCTGCTGTACGTGGCGTTGTCGGTGCCCTTCACGGTCTTCCTGCTGACCGGCTTCTTCAGGAACCTGCCCGAGGAGACCGAGGAGGCGGCGGCGCGACGCCTCTGCGCACGTTCGTGTCGATCACGCTCCCGATGGCGCGCGGCGGCCTGATCACCGCGTTGATCCTCAACGCCATCGTGGTGCCGTACCTGCTGCTGGCCCGCCGGATCATCGCCGGCCTGACGCTGGAGGCGGGCACATAGCAACCGATTGAACTTTCAGAATGTATTGAAAGTTCAGTCCGAGAAGGTCTAGTCTCGCCTCATGGAGCGAACGCCACTGCACGACTTCGCCGATGAGATCGGCTCGTGGATGGAGGATCTCGGCCTGCCGCGCATGCCGGGGCGGATCCTGGGCTGGCTGATGGTGTGCGAGCCGCCTCATCAGTCAGCCGACGAACTGGCCGAGGCGCTGCAGGCCAGCCGCGGCGCGATCAGCATGTCGGTGCGGATGCTGATCGGCGGCGGCTCGGTGGAGCGTTACCCGGTGCCCGGGACGCGGCGTACCTACTACCGGTTGCGACCGGGGTTCTGGCTGCGGGAGGCCGAGGACAAGGCCCGCATGGCGCGGGAGTGGCGCAAGGTCACCGAGCGGGGACTGGAGTTGCTGACCGACCGCACCGAGGAGAGCCGGCGGCGGATGCAGGAGGCGCACGACATGTACGCCTTCCTGGAGCTGGAGTACGGCCGCATCAAAGAGCGGTGGCTGGAACATCAAGCGAAGCAGGAGACATGACCGTTGTCGAGGTCAACGAACTGACGTTCACCTATCCGAAGGCGGCCGAGCCCGCGGTGAAGGGCATGAGTTTCACCGTACGGCGGGGCGAGGTCTTCGGTTTCCTCGGGCCCAGCGGCGCCGGGAAGTCCACCACCCAGAAGATCCTCACCGGGTTGCTGGCCGGCCACGCCGGTCAGGCCACGGTGTGGGGCAAGGAGCCCACCGCCTGGGGCAGTGACTACTACCAGCGGATCGGCGTCTCCTTCGAGTTGCCCAACCTGTACCACAAGCTCACCGCGCTGGAGAACCTGCGCTTTTTCGCCTCCCTGTACCGCGGGCCGGTCGAGGACCCCATGGCGCTGCTGGAACGCGTCGGCCTGGCCGAGCACGCCCACGTCCGGGCCGGGGCGTACTCCAAGGGCATGCAGATGCGGCTCGTCTTCGTCCGGGCGCTGCTGCACCGCCCGGAACTGCTCTTCCTCGACGAGCCCACCTCGGGCATGGACCCGGTCAACGCCCGGCTGGTCAAGGACATGATCCGCGAGATGAGCGCCGAGGGCCGCACCGTGTTCCTCACCACGCACGACATGGCCACCGCCGACCAGTTGTGCGACCGGGTGGCGTTCGTCAACGAGGGCGGGATCGCCGCGCTCGACACCCCGGCCGAGCACAAGGTGAGCCGGAGTCAGCGGGTGGTGCGCGTCACCTACCGCGACGGCGACCTGCTGGCGGGCAAGGACTTCCCGCTGGACGGGTTCGCCGACGATCCGGCCTTCCGCGCGCTCGCGGCCGAGCATGCCATCGAAGCGCTGCACAGCCAGGAGGCCAGCCTGGAGGACGTCTTCATCGACGTCACCGGAAGGTCGCTGACATGAGGGCGCTGAGGCCGGCATTGCTGCTCGACCTGCGGCTGCAACGCCGGTACGGGTTCTGGCACGCCACCTGCGTGGTGGTGATCATCTGGATCGGCGTGCTGTGGATCGTGCCCGACAACCTGCTCGGGGCGGCCATGCCGTACCTGCTGATCGCAGACTTGCAGTTCTTCATGTTCTTCACGGCCGGAGCGCTGTTCTTCGAAAGGGGCGAACGGACGCTGTTCGCACTGTTGATCACACCGCTGCGGTTCGGCGAGTACCTGGCGGCCAAGCTGCTGTCCATGTCCGTGCTCGCCTTCCTCACCTGCGCCGTCGTGGTGCTGGCCGACTACGGCCCGGGCTTCGACCTACTGGCGCTGCTGGCCGGGGTGACCGCGATGACCCTGCTGATGGTGCTGGCGGGATTCGTCACCGCGCCGCTGTTCCCCTCGGTCAGCGAGTGGCTGATGCCCTCGACCCTGGTACTCGCGCTGGCCAACCTGCCGCTGCTCGACTACTCCGGGCTGGTCCCGCACTGGGCGTTCTACCTGGTGCCCACCGAGGGTGTGGCGCTGCTGCTCGGATCGGCGTTCCACCAGGTCTCGCTGACCGGGTGGCAGGCGGCCTACGCCGTGCTGTATCCGGCCGCGTGGATCGTGCTGCTGTGCCGTACCGCCCGAGGGGTCTTCTACAAGTACGTCGTGACCAGGCAGGGCGGAGCATGAGGCGCGCCATGGCGGCCTTCGGCCGCAACGACCTTATGACCATCCGGCGCGACTCCCTGCTGACCGCGGTGCTGCTGGGGCCGTTCCTGTACGCGGCGTTCCTGTGGTTCCTGCCCGCGGCGACGGCCTTCGCCGACCGGCAGTGGGGGTTCGACCTGGGCCCCTACGAGTCGCTGATCATCAGCGCGTTCTGCGTGCTGGGGCCGCCGCTCCTGCTCGGCGCGGTCATGGGCCTGCAACTGCTGGACGAACGCGACCAGCGCACCCTGACCGCCCTGCGCGTGACCCCTGTTCCGCCGGGGATCTATCCGGCCTACCGGGCGGTCGTCACCGGCCTGGTGGCAGCGCTGATGATCGTCGCCTCGCTGGCCGTGTCGATGATGCTGACCGCCGGGCAACTGGTGCTCAGCGTTCCGGTGGCCGTGGTCGCCGGAATGTTCGCCCCCGTCGTCGGCATCACCATGGCCTCCCTCGGCCGCAACAAGATCGAAGGACTGGCGGTGATGCGGGTGATCGGGCTGGCGCTGTTCAGCGTCACGCTCATCCCCTTCTTCTTCCTCGACGCGTCGTGGCAGCTCGTCTTCGGGATAGTGCCGCCGTACTGGCCGCTGCGCGCGTTCTGGGCGGCCATGGACGGCGGAACGTACTGGCCGTACGTGGTGGCCGGACTGGCGTACAACACCCTGTTCTGCCTGACGCTGCTCAAGGTACTGAGCCGGCGGCTGGCCAGATGACCAGTGACTCCGCGAAGGCCGGACGGCCCGTGTGGGTGCGGATGTCCACGGACGAGGTCGTGCCGAAGGACAGGGCCGACTGGTACCAGGACCTGGTGTCCATGACCGTGGCACCCCACACGCTGGCCATCGATGACCCCATCGGGTTCCTGGCACGGGCCCACGTCCTGAGCCTGGGCCAGGTCGAGGTCTCGCGGCACAACCATGCCGCCCACCGGGCATGGCGTACGCCCGCGCTGATCCGCCGCAGCGATCCGGAGCACTACCTGTTCGGGGTGATCACGTACGGCCGCAAAGGGATCTCCCAGCGGCGAACCGGGAGCGACCTGGTGGCCGGGGACGCCGTCTTGTTCGACACCTCCCATCCCTACTCCGCCGGAACCCCTGGTCAGGGAGAGACCGGGTTGATCATCGTGCACATTCCCCGCACGATGATCAACCTTCCCGCGGACCGGCTCGACGCGGCGCTGGGCCGCCGGTTCACCCTGCGCCACGGCATCGGTCCCATCGTCCGCCGGTTCCTGACCTCCCTGGACGCCCGCGCCGCCGGCTGCGCGCCACCCCAGCTGCGGGCGTTGGAACGGGCGGTGCTCGAACTCGTCTCCGGCCTGCTGGCCCAGCAGATCGACGCCTGGGATCATCTCCCGGCCGAAACCCGGAAACAGGTGCTGCTGCGGCGCATCGACGCCTTCATCGACCACAACCTCGCCGATCTCCATCTGACACCACAAACCATCGCGGCCTCCCACAACGTCTCCCTCCGTAGTCTGTACGCTCTTTTCGAGAGCCGTGGAGAGAGCGTGGCCGCGCACATCCGGCGACGCCGCCTGGAACAGTGCAAGACCGATCTGGCCGACCCCGCCTGGCTCGCACAGCCTGTTCAGGTGATCGGCGCCCGCTGGGGGTTCACCCGTCCCTCGTCCTTCTCCCGGGCCTTCCGCCAAGCCTTCGGCACCAGCCCCAGCACGTACCGCCGCTCCCTGCCGCCGCCGTGATTGCCGCGGTGTGCGGAAACCCTGCTCCGTTCTCGCAGAAGACTTCCGTGGCGCCAGAGCCATCCCGATCTGAGTCCTCCGTAGGCTCGGGCGGAACCGGTGGCCGGCTCCGGACACAAGAGGAATGTGACCAGTAACAACGATCCCGAGTTGTGGGCGTTGGCGCTCGCCGGTGATGAGCGTGCCTTCGGCGACCTCTTCGACCGGCACAGCCGTGCTGTCTACAACTACTGCTTCCGGCGGACGGCCGACTGGTCGGTGGCCGAGGAGCTGACCTCGGTGGTCTTCCTGGAGACCTGGCGGCGGCGCACGCAGGTCCGCATGGAGGGCGGCTCGTTGCTGGCCTGGCTTTACGGCGTGGCGACCAACTGCCTGCGCAACCACCGGCGCGCGCTGCGACGGCATCGCGACGCCCTCGCCCGCCTGCCCCAGCCCGTCCCGGCCCACGAGGTCGCCGACGTCGTGGCGGCCCGCGTGGACGACCAGCGGCGCATGCGCGACATCCTTGGCCATATCCAGACGCTTCCGCGCCGCGACCAGGAGTTGCTCGCGCTGTGCGTCTGGGAGGAACTCTCCTACGCCGAAGCCGCCGCCGCGCTGAACATCCCGATCGGCACCGTCCGCTCCCGCCTCAGCCGCCTGCGCGCGAAACTCCTGGAACCTCCACCACCGATCGGACACAAAGGCAGAGACAACGCCTTCAGGGAGGAACTGTCATGAACATCCCGGTACGACGGGACCTGCCTGGCCACGAGACCAGGAAGCGGCATCTGATGTCCGAACTGTCCACCCTTCACCGCACGCCGCCCCGCCGCAGGCTCTTCTTCAGCGCCCTCGTCGCCTCGGCCCTGGCCGCGGGCGCGGCCGCCGTAATGATCATTCCCGGCCTCCGCGACGAGCCCGGCCGCCGCCACGAGCTCGTGCCCGGCACGTCCGTGGCGCTCGCCGGGGCCCCCGCGGTGCTCGTCAAAGCGTCCCGGTACGCCGCGAGCGAGCCCGAACTGAAGCCGACCCGAGGCCAGTTCATGTACTTCGAGGCGAAGAGCGCCCAGAGCGGGATTCTCGACAAGCGCGGCCAGGGACAGCCCGCCGAAGCCTCTCACCGGCACGTCTGGCTCCCGGCGTTCGGCGGCCAGGCCGGGCTGGTACGCGAGCAGGGCGGCCCGGGCGACGGCACGTGGCTGTGCCGCAAGAACGACGTCACGCCGACGAAGAAGGAAACGATCGAGGAGAAGATCGACCTCGCCGAACCGCCGACAGGCTGCCAGGACGCCCCCGCCTACCGCACCGACCTGCCCACCGACGCCGAAGCCATGAAGGACTGGCTCTACCGCAACAGCCGCGGCGGCAACCCGCCGGACGTTCAGGCCTTCGTCACCGTGGGCGACACGATCCGCGAGGCCTACCTCGGCCCCAAGGCCCTGGCCGCGATGTTCAAGGCCGCCGCCGAGATCCCCGGCACCAAGGTGTACGACAACGTGACGGACTCCGCCGGACGTCCCGGAATCGCCGTCGGCCAGACGTTCCACGGCATCCGCCACGACCTCATCTTCGACCCGAACACCTTCAAGTACCTCGGCGAACGACAGGTCGTCGACTACGACACCTCCTTCCGTCCCGCCGGCGGCAAATCCCCCGACGAGACCCCTTGGCAGCCTTCCGCGCAGATGAGGAAGAACATGCCCGAGGGCAAGGTCCTCTACATGTCCGCCGTCCTCAGGATCGCGGTCGTGAGCGAGGTCGGCCGGCTCCCCTAACTTGATCACCGGTCATAGCGAGCGCGCGGCGAACGCGCCGTTGAGCAGCCGGACCGCGCGGCCGTCGGCGCCCATGACGAAGGCCACGTCCCACATGTGGTGTGCGGTGAAGGCATCGTCGGCGGGCAGGAAGCGGTGCTCGCCGAGGGGAAGCAGGTCCGTCGAGGCGAGCGACCCGTCCGGACCGTGGATCACCGCGTGCAGGCGGCCGTCCTTCGCGGTCACCTCGTAGAGGAGATCGTGGGCGCCGTACCGGCCGGTGTAGGGGTCCGGCGCGATGCTCAGCGCCGGGTCGGGTTCGGGCAGCGCGGGCTTGACGACGCCGGTCTCGGCCCGCACGATCTCACGGATCACCGCGTCGGCGAACTGATAGCCGCGCTCGGCCACGTTCACGATCGTGGCCACCACCAGGTCGTGCTCCGGGATCCAGTTGAGCGTGGAGGAACCGCTCGGGGTGGTGCCGCTGTGGCCGTAGACGCGCACGCCGTCCCAGATCTTCAGGTACGGCCCGGCGCACCAGTGGTCGGCGAAGCAGCGCGCGGGAACCTCGGCGTGCGGTGTGTGCATCTCCTTGAGGGCAGCCGCGGAAAGCACGCCGCCGCGCAGGAACAGGCGGCCGAAGGCGATCAGGTCGAGGGCGCTGGCACAGAGCGTGGAGCCGGACGGGCCGAGCCCCCGGGAGAAGAAGAACGGCTTGACGACCTCGCGCTCACGCGTGTGGCCGAGCGCGACCCGGTGGTAGAGCAGTTCGTCGGCGAGGCCGGCGGTGTGGGCGAGACCGGCGGGCTCCAGCAGGAGGTCGCGCAGGGCGTCGTCCCAGCAGCGTCCGGTGATCCTCTCCACGAGCAGCCCGGAGACGACGGTCGAGGCGTTGGAGTATCCGAAACCGGCGCCGGGCTCGAAGATGGGCGGAATGCCGGCGAGGAGGCGTACGTACGCGGCCACGCAGTCGTCGCCGCGTCCCGTATCCGCGTAGGGGCCGTTGTCGAGGCCACTGGTCATCGACATGAGGTGGCGCGCGGTGATCGTGCCGAGGTCGTACTCGGGCAGGTGTCCGGAGACGGGCGCGTCGATGTCCAGCCTGCCGTCGTCGGCGAGCCGCATGAGCATCGCGGCCGTGTACAGCTTGGTCGTGGAGCCGATCTGGAAGAGCGTGCCGTCGTCCACCGGGGTGCCGTGGCGGGCGTCGGCCAGCCCGACCGCGTACGAGCGGACGGTTTCGCCCTTGACGACGGCGGCCTGGGCGCCGACGACGCCCAGCGACTCGGCGGTGGCCCGGATGAAGTTCTCCATGGGTGCTCCTAGCCCGCGAGCAGTTCGGGGTCGAACGGGATGGGGTTGAGCCGGTACCCGGCGGGCGGCTCGGCGTTCAGCAGGTGACGCACGAAGTAGTCCCAGCGGCGGCGAGTCACGTACTCCTCGAACCCGACGAACAGGTGCTCGGCGCCGGGCACGATCAGCAACTCGAAGTCCTTGTTCGCGGCGATCAGCCGCTCGACCAGCCGCATGGTCAGGTGTGGCGTGACGTTGTCGTCCAGCTCGCCGTGGACGAGCAGGAGCTTGCCCTGGAGCCGGTCGGCCAGTTCGGTGTTGGCCGAGCGCGCGTAGGTCCCGGCATCGACCGGGCCCTCGTAGGACTCGCCCCACATCGAGTGGTAGAGGCGCTGATCGTGGTTGCCGCACTCGGCGACGCCGACCTTGAAGAAGTCCGGGTGGGCGAGCAGGGCGCGCACGGTCGCGTAGCCGCCACCCGAGCGGCCGAAGATTCCGACGCGGTCCAGGTCCAGCCACGGGCGGGTCTCGGCGAGCTGCCGCAGGGCCGCGATGTGGTCGTCGAGGTGGCCGCCCGTCTCCAGCGCGCCGTAGGAGGCGTCGTGGAAGGCCTTGTCCCGTCCTGGGGTGCCGCGCCCATCGAGAGCGAGTACGGCGAAGCCGAGCGCGGCCACCGCCTCGGCGTCATAACCGTAGAAGCCCGGATCGAAGGAGGGCGGCACCCGGCTGGTCTGCGGCCCGGGATAGGGATGATCGACGACCGGGTAGCGCCGGGCCGGATCGAAGCCGTGCGGCTTGTGGAGCACCCCGTAGAGGTCGGTCACGCCGTCGGCGGCCTTGACGCGCACGCGCTCCGGCGGCTGCCAGCCGGTGGCGAGCAGGCCGGAGATGTCGGCGTGCCCCAGGTCCACCAGGACACGGCCGTCCCATCCGCGTACCGTGATCACCGGCGGCACGTCCACGGCGGAGGCGGAGTCGACGAAGCAGGAGCCGTCGTCGGCGGCGCTCACCTCGTGGTCGAGGTCGTCGCCGGTGATCCTGGCGAAGCCCGTGCCGTCGAGCGCGACCCGGCAGACCTGGCGACGGTAGGGATCCTCGGGCACCAGGCCGGCGGCGGTGAAGTACACGCCGGTGGAGTCGGCGTGGAGGATCTCCTGGACGTTCCATTCGCCGCGGGTGAGGCGGACGGTCCGGTCACCGTACAGGTAGAGGTGGCCGAAGCCGTCGCGCTGGGAGTACCAGACCACGCCTTCGGGGAGCACTTTCACGATCGGCTTGTGGCCGATCCACTGCGACGGCTCGACCCGGGTGGGACCGCTCTCCTCGACCAGGGTGCGCACGTCGCCGGTCGCCGGATCCAGGCTGTTCAGCCGCAGGGTGCGGTAGTCGCGCGTCTGCTGCAGGTAGTAGGCGGCCGAGCCGTCGTCGGCCCACCAGATCCGCCTGAGCGCGATGGGCGACAGGTGGGCCACGAGGAGCGGTTCGGCCTTGGCGGCCACCGCCGTACCGGATGCGACGTCGAAGACGATCAGCTCGGCGCGCGGCAGCACCTCGTCGCCGGGCAGCGCGTAGCGGTAGGTGTGCGGGACGGGCCGCCCGCCGTCGGCGGGCGCGCTCTCCACCAGGTGCATGAGCCCGACGCCGCGCTCGTCGAGGCGGTGGGTCAGCAGTCGTTTGCCGTCCGGCGACCACACGACGAGCGGCGGATAGTACGGCAGGCCGAGGCGGCGCAGGAGCGTCCGGTGAGAGCTGGAGTCCGTGCCGGCGCCGTAGGGCCGCTCGGCGGTGCCGTCGGTGGTCAGCGGGGACTCGGCGCCGGTCGCGAGCTCGCGCAGCCACAGGTCGTGGCCCTTGCGGAAGACGGCGTGGCGGCCGTCGGGCGAGACGACGTCCGTGGGGCCGGGCGCCGCGCTCCTGGTCATGGTGTAGGTGTCGAGCGAGCAGCGCCGGCGTGCCCCGTCGGTGTCGAAGACGACGGCGCCGTCCTCCAGCGTGATGGTGCCGAAGGGCAGCGCGTCCGGGTCGGCGCCCAGGGCCTTGGCCAGCCGTTCGTGGTCGAAGGCCGGCTCCTTCGTTCCCGTCGCGGGGTCCACGCGCAGGAACCGGCCGTCGGCGCGGTACCAGAAGGTCCCGTCCTGCCAGACGGGCCGGATCTTGCCGCCGCGTACCAAAATGGGCCTGTTGTGTCCGAGCAACTGCTCGGCGGCACGGTAACGTTGTTCCATACGCGAACAGTACATGTACAGTACGCGATACGACAGATGGGAGATCGAGCATGCCCCGTGCCCCGCGAGGGACGCTCAGCCATCAGGTGATCCTGGAGCACGCGACACAGCTCATGGACGCCGAAGGGCTCAGCGCGGTCACCGTCCGCCGGCTCGCCAAGGACCTGGGCGTGCAACCCATGGCGCTGTACACCTACTTCAAGAGCAAGGAGGAGATCCTCGCCGCGCTCTACGACAGCCTGCTGGCGACCATCGAGGTGCCCGAGTCGCCTGACGCCGGGCTCGACGGGGTACGGCAGGTCATGCGGCATTTCTTCCGGCTGCTGACCGAACATCCGGCGATCATGAAGGCCGGTTCCGGCGGCCAGGGCGACATGCGTCTCGCCGAGGTGCTCTACGCCCTGCTGTTGAACAGCGGGATCGAGCGGCGAACCGCCGTGGGGATCGCCTCCAGCCTGGTCCGGTTCACCATCGGCAGTGCCTCGATCTACCAGGAACGGGCCGGATGGAACGCCGACCACTGGTCGAAGGTACGCAACTCGCTACGGGAACTGCCCGCGGAGCGGTATCCGGTGATGCGCTCGTTCGGTGATGACCTGCCGGAGTTCACGCAGGAGGAAGTCTTCGAGTTCGGCATGGACCGCATCCTTCGGACAGACCTGAACAAGCCTTAGAACGGTGCCGCAGCAGCCTGGTTCGGGGTGCGCTGGGGCAGGGCGCCGGTGATCGCCAGAGCCAGCGCCGCGATCAGGGCGAACGTGGCGAACGCGGGACCGTTGCCGCCAACGGCAACGAGTAGCGGGGCCAGCTGGGCTCCGGCTGCTCCACTCGCGGTTCTGGCGATCGTGTTGACCCCCGTCGCCATCCCCGTTTGACGTGCTTCGACGGCGTCCACCACGAGCATGCCGAACGCCGAGAACGCCAGTCCGTACCCGGCGCCGAGCAAGAGGCCGGCAACACAGATCTGCCACAGCTCATCGTGCGCGAACGCCAGCGCCACACCTGAGGCGATGCCCAGCGCGGCGCCCGCCCGGACGGAGAGCCGCCCGCCGAGCCGCGGCGAGAGCGGGGTGGTCACCAGCATCGCCGCGACCATGGGCAACAACGCGACCACGATCCGGTCTTCGGGAACGAGATGCGGGATCAACGTGACGACGCCGAACATGGCCGTGCCGATCGCGACGGTGGCCAGGTTGGTCACCACCATCGCGCGGCTGCGGAGCAGGCGGAGATCGACCATCGGTTGCCGCACGCGGGCGCCGGCGGCGGGCTCGTCGGCCGGCAGGAGCAGTACCAGCAGGAGCGCCACGATCCCCAGGGCGAACAGCGGCCAGAACAGCCATTCCGCGCCGAACGCGGTCAGCAGGGGGGCGGCGGCGAGCATGCCGGCCGCTCCGCCGATGCCGAACATCGCCGACAGCAGCGCGACGGCGTGCGGCAGCCGGTCGGCGGAGACCGCGTGGCGCACGAGCCCGAACGCGAGCGGGAACAGACCGCCGGAGACCCCGGCGAGCGCCCGCCCGGCGAGCAGCAGCGGGAAGGAGCCGGACAGCGCGCACAGGAGCTGGCCCGCGACGAAGAAGCCCAGGCAGACCAGCGCGATCCGGCGATAGCCGTACCGGTCGCCGAGCCGCCCGGCGACCGGAATGGCGACCGCGCCGGCGAGCATGAAAACGGTCAGCGCCCATGGCGCCGCTGTGGCGGACACTCCGAACTCGCGTGCGAACGCGGGCAACGCCGCGACGACGATCGTCTGCGCGACGCTCGCCGCGAACGCGGCCACCAGCACCGCGAGGACGGTGATCCTGCCATCGCCCTTCACGACCTTGCCGCGAAGGAGAAGGACCAGCGTGAAGAGCCCGGCCAGCAGCCACATCACGCCTCCTCGGCCAGCATGCGGCGGGCCCAGTCCCTCGCCTCGGCCAGATCACGGGTCGCGAGCGTTGGACAGCCCCACAACTTGTCGGCCGACCGCGACGCCTTCTCCGGAGGGTCGCCGGCAAGGACGAAGGCCAGGCCGCGGCACCATTGGCGCAGGCCTGGCCGTACCCGCATGAGCATGCGCACTCGCGCCGGCGCCTCCTTGCCGCGCGGGGCGGGCTCGGAGGCGGCCAGAACCACGACGGCCGTAAAGGGAGTCTCTCGTCGCGTGGCCGACCACAGCGCCGCGGTGACCGAGGCCGGATCCTCCGCACGCACCTCAAGTAGCGGCCATTGGTCCCAGTTCTCCATGCGACACCTCCATTTAGGTTAGCCTTACTTAAACACTTGCGGACAGCGTCCGCAAGTATGCTGGGCGACGTGACGGACCGTCGGCCGTGGGGCAGCCTGGAGAGGGCGCAGATCGTCGATGCCGCGCTCGCGCTCGTGCGCAGGGAAGGTGTGGATGCGCTCACCATCCGCCGTCTCGCCGCCGAGGTGGGTGCGGCCCGGATGGCGCTCTATCGGCACGTGGCGGACAAGGACGCGATTCTGGACCTGGTCGCCGACGAGGTCGCCCGCCAGGTGATCCCGGACGAGGCGTCGCGGGGCCCGTGGGAGGAGCGGCTGCGCCACCTCGCGCACAGCATGCGCGCCGTGCTGCGTGAGCATCCCGGCATCGCCGAGCGCGCGATGAGCCGCGTGAACGCCGGACCGGGCGGGTTGCGGATCGCCGATACGATCGCGGACATCCTCGCGACGGCCGGCCTCGACGACCAGGCCGCCGCCCGCTACTACCTCATCTTCGTGGACCTCGTGCTCGGGAGGGTGCAGCGCGAGGTGCACGGCGATCCGACCGCCCCGGAGCGCAACGCCGAGTTGTTCGTGGCCGCGGAAGCGGGCGAGGGGATGAAGCAGCTGAAGGCCCTGCTGCCGAGCCTGCGGGCCGTGACGCCTGATCAGATCTTCGGCGCGGAGCTGGACATGGTGATCGGGGCGATCCGGGAGACCGCCCAACCGCGGTGACACCGCAGGCGGGTCCTTGCCTCACGGGAGGCGTGGCGGACTTCTGCCCCCGGGGATACCTCGCCTGGGGGCAGAATCGCTCGATCAATCGATCAGAGGGGGAACGTGTCGGTCCTCCATCCCTCGCCCGTCGTCACGGTGTGCGAGGTGTTGCGCGAAGCGCCCATGCCGCGTACGGTCGCCACCACGAACACCGGCCAGACCCGCGATCACCGTGCTGGATGCCTCGTCGAGCAGGTGCGTGTCGTCGACGCCGAGCACCGTCGCCTGGCGGACCCGCCGGCCGATCGCTCGCATCAGCTGCACCGACCCGGCGGCGACCGGAACGTGGTCAGGTACGAGGTGCGCCAGCGCCCCGAACGGGATCTGCGCGGCCGCGGAACTCGCCGCGACCCACTCGCCGCGCCCGCCCGATCGGTGCAGTGCCTCGCCTTCAGTTCCGGCTCGCGCCCGACGGACGGCCATCGACGAGCTTTGTCAGGAGTAGTCACACCTACTCTGTTCGAGCCGCGAGCAGCTCCCGCCCGGCCAGGTTGGGTGATCGTCAGTGCCCAAGAGGAGGTTCCGGGCGGCCTGGGTCGGCCACGGGCCTCGGTGAGGTGATCGCCCTGGCTGGTTAGTTGGCCGGGCTGTGCGCGGCCACCTGATTAATCCGCCTGATCTATTGCCCCGGCGGGCGCCCGGCATACGTTCGCCCAGAACCACTCCGGGACGGGAAAAGGCGGGATTTCATGCGTACTTCTTTCAGCGCCATCGCGCTGGATCTCGACGGCACCCTGGTCGACTCCTATGCGGATGCCGAGGCCTGCTGGGGAACGTGGGCCGCATCCAAGGGAATAGCCGCCGCGTTCGACCTGGCCCAGCATTACGGGCGGCGCAGAACTGACATCGTGCGTTCCCTTCTTCCGCATCTCGGCGAGCCGGAGATCGCGGCGGAGGCCGAGGCCGTGCGGCTGGCCGAGCGTGACCGTACGGGCAGCACCGTCGCGCTGCCCGGCGTGGCGGCGTTGCTCGAAGCCCTGCCGGACGACAGGTGGGCCATCGTCACCTCCAACGACACCGAGGTGGCCATGGCGCGGCTGCGCGGCGCGGGGCTTCCCGTTCCTCGGGTGCTGGTCAGCGCCGATGACGTACGGCACGCCAAACCGCATCCGGAGGGCTTCCTCCTGGCCGCCGGCCTGCTCGGCGTCGATCCGGCCGACGCGCTGGCCGTGGACGACTCGCCCAGCGGGATACGGGCGGCACGGGCGGCCGGGATGACCACGATCGCCGTCATGTTCCGGCACGACGGCGCCGCCCTCGCCGAGGCGGACCGGATCGCCGAACACCTCGGCCGGATCGAACTCGAGATCAACGACCATTCGCTCGTTCTTCGTACCCCGGGAGCAGACCGTGGCACTCCGTATGGCGCCCAGCATTCTCGCGGCTGACATGTCCCGCCTGGCCGAGGCGGCCAACCGGGTGGCCGGTGCGGCGGACATGATCCACGTCGATGTGATGGACAGCCACTTCGTCCCGAATCTGACCGTGGGGCTGCCGGTGGTGGAATCGCTGGTCCGCAGCGCCGAACTCCCCCTCGACATCCATCTCGGCGTCGCCGACCCGGACCACTGGGCCATCCGGTACGCCGAGGCTGGGGCCGCGAGCGTCACCATTCACGCCGAAGCCGTCAAAGCGCCGGTACGCACGCTGCGGGCGATTCGCGGCGCGGGCGCGCAGGCCGGGCTCGCGCTGAATCCGGCCACGCCGCTGGAGCCGTACGAGGCCCTGCTCCGGGAGGTGGACATGCTCCTGGTGATGACGGTGGAACCCGGTTTCGGCAACCAGGAGTTCCTCGGCTACCTGCTCGCCAAGGTCAGCCGCGCCCGGCGGGTCATCGACGAGCAGGGGCTGCCGCTGTGGCTCCAGGTCGACGGCGGCGTCAACCTGCGCACGATCGAGTCGTGCGCGGCGGCCGGCGCGGACGCCTTCGTGGCCGGGTCGGCCGTCTACGGAGCCGAGGATCCCGGCGCGGCCGTCGCGGCGCTGCGCCGTACCGCCGAAGAGGCCCGAGGCCTGGCCGCCGCGAACTTCGCACAACCCACGAGCCGCAAAGGGGACCACAATGGGACGGGTTGACGGCAAGGTCGTCCTCATCACGGGCGCCGCGCGCGGGCAGGGCAGGTCGCACGCGCTACGGCTGGCCGAGGAGGGCGCGGCCATCATCGCCACCGACATCTGTCACGAGGTCGGGAGTACGCACTACGCGCTGGCCCGCGCGGACGATCTCGACGAGACCAGGAGCCTCGTCGAGGCCCGCGGCGCGAAGATCATCACCGCGGTCGCCGACGTGCGGAACGTCGATCAGCTGGACGCGGCGGTGCGGGCCGGGCGCGAGGCGTTCGGCGACATCGACGTCGTGTGCGCGAACGCCGGCATCGGCTCGCTGGGCCGCGGCTGGGAGCTGTCCGCCAAGCAGTGGCAGGACATGATCGACGTCAACCTCACCGGGGTCTGGAACACCCTGCGCAGCGTGATCCCCCACATGATCGAGGCCGGGCGAGGCGGGTCGCTCATCCTGACGAACTCGGTGGCCGGGCTGCTCGGGCGCCCGAACATGGCGCACTACGCCGCCTCGAAGCACGGGCTGGTCGGGCTGATGCGCTCCCTGGCCAACGAGCTGGCCCCGTACCGCATCAGGGTCAACAGCGTGCATCCCGGCAACGTCGACACCGACATGGTGCGCAATCCCGTGGGGCTGCGGCTGCTGGTGCCCGGCGTGGACCGGCCCACGGCGGAGCAGATCGCCGAGTCGGCCGCCAGGCTCAACGCGATCCCGGTGCCCTGGGTCGAGTCGATCGACGTGAGCAACGCCGTGCTGTGGCTGGCCTCCGACGAGACGCGTTATGTGACCGGGGCGACCGTCCCGGTCGACGCCGGCGCCTTCATCAAGGCGTAGGCGATGGCGGGCAACGATCGGCTGCGGGCGTTGAGCGAGCACGGCGTCTCGATCTGGCTCGACGACCTCAGCCGCGAGCGCATCGTGACCGGCACTCTCGCCGCGGCGGTGCGCGACAGGCACGTGGTAGGCGTCACCACGAATCCGACGATCTTCCGCGACGCCGTCGTCCGGGGGACCTCCGCCTACGCCGCCCAGCTCCGCGAGCTGGCCCGGCAGGGCGCCGGCGCGGCGGTGGCCGTGGAGCGGCTGACCACGACCGACGTCCGGGACGCGGCGGACGTGCTGCGCCCGGTGTACGAGCGCACGGACGGCCGCGACGGCCGCGTCTCCATCGAGGTCGACCCGGGCCTGGCGCACGACACGGCGGGCACGGTCAAGCAGGCGCGGCGGCTGTGGGAGGCGATCGATCGCCCCAACGTCCTCATCAAGGTCCCGGCGACCCCGGCCGGGCTGCCGGCGATCACCGACCTGGTGGCGCACGGGATCAGCGTCAACGTGACACTGATCTTCGCGCTGTCCCGGTACGCCGCCGTGCACGCGGCGTACATGGAGGGCGTCGAGCAGGCGATCGAGCTGGGCGCCGACCCCGCGCGGGTGCGGTCGGTGGCCTCGTTCTTCGTCTCCCGCCTCGACACCTACGCCGACCGGCGGCTGGACGCCATCGGCACCGGTGAGGCGCGGCGCCTGCGCGGGCTGGCGGGCCTGGCCAACGCCCGCCTCGCCCACCGGCGGCACCTGCGGGACCTCGAGTCCGGCCGCTGGCGGGCGCTCGCCGCGGCGGGCGCGCACCGGCAACGCCTGCTGTGGACCTCGACCAGCGTCAAGGACCCGGCCTACCCGGACACCTACTACACCGCGGGGCTGGCGATCCCCGGAACCGTCAACACCCTGCCCGAACCGGCCATCGACGCCTTCGCCGACCACGGGACGGTGGGCGGCGCCGTACCGGATGGAGCCGAGGTGTTCGGCGCGCTGGCCGCCCTCGGCATCGGCTACGACGAGATGGTGCGCCGGCTCGAAGCCGACGGCATCGCGCAGTTCCTGACCTCATGGCGAGACCTGCTCGGCGCCGTCGAGCGGTACCTGAGCGAGGAGAAGTAGATGATCTTCGAGTACGCCTACCTGTACATCACGCCCGGCCGGGAGGAGGAGTTCGAGAGGGCCTTCCGGCAGGCGAGCCCGCTTCTCCTGGCCGCCGAGGGCTGCACCTCCGCCGACCTGCATCGCGACGCCGAGGCGAGCGGCCGCTACCTGGTCCGCGTCGGCTGGGAGAGCCTCTTCCACCACCTCGACCTCTTCCCGGACAGCGAGAACGCGGCGGAGCTGGCGAAGGCCATCGAGCCCTACTTCGCGAAGCCGCCGGAGCTACGTCACTTCGAAGCGTGAGAAGGGAAGCGCCATGTCCATGTCAGCCTCGGCCGTGGCCGGCAGCGCGGTGGGCAGCCTGGTCATCTCGGCGGACGAGTTCTGCCAGAGCCAGGCGCCCGACTATTGGGACTGGTCGCGCGAGGTCCACCAGCGCATGGCCGCCACGCTGCTGGACTTCGACATCCGCGAGGTCGCGCGGCTGAGCCGGCTTCTCCTCGCCGAACCCGCCAGTCCCGTCCTCTACCGCGACCTGCGCGCCCGGCTGGACGACGCGATCGCCAGAACCGAGAGCGAGCGGTGCGCGCGGCTCGCCGAACTCGCCTGGGCGACCGAGTGCAGGTCCCGGCTCCGTCTGCACGTCGGCGACGACACCCCGGCGCCCGCGCACGGCTCCCCCACCGCCACGGAGATCCTGTCGGGCCTCCCCCGGCGCCCGGGGAACGCCGGCGGGCACCGCGTCAGGGCCGCCATCGTGATCCCGTTCCGCGACGCCACACCGGGCGGCGCACGTTCGCGGAACCTGGCGGCCGCCATCGCGGCGCTCCTGGACCAGAGCGCCGCACGGCACGACTACCGCATCGTCGTGGTCGAAGCCGACGATGCCCCGAAACAGCGGCACCTGCTGGAGCCCGTGGTCGACGGCTACGTCTTCGCGCGGCATTCCGGCCGGTTCAACAAGGCGTGGGCGGTCAACGTGGGCGTCGCCCACGGCGCGCGGCCCGCCGAGACCATCTGCGTGCTCGACGCCGACATGCTCGTCGACCGCGATTTCGTCAGCCGGGCGTTGAAACGTTTTTCGGAGCCGGGTACCCAGGCGCACCTGCCGTTCAGGGACATTCTCTTCCTCGATCGTGAGTCCAGCGCGCGAGCGATCGAGCGGCGCTGCTTTCACGGGGACGCCCACGTCGACGAGCGCGCCGCGCGGGGCGTCTATCTCCGGCGTCCGCCCGGCTGCTGCGTCTGGGTGCGCGATTCGCTGTTCTCCCGCGTCAGCGGCTTCGACGAACGATTTTCCGGCTGGGGCGGCGAGGACCTGGACTTCGTGCGCCGGGTGGAGCACCACGGCCCGCTCGACCGGTTCGCCGATCCGACCTTCCATCTCGACCACCCGCGCGCCACAGCCAGAAACGACGACGGAACCTCGTTCTACGCCTCGGTGGAATGGTGCACATGGCCGCTCGACTCGCCCTTCGGCGACCTCGGCAAGTTCGCCGCGTGAGCCCGGCGGCCGCCGTCTCGGCCGTCTTCTTCACGCACGCGCTCCTCGTCGCGGCCTGCGTATCACGCATCTCGTCGCTGAAGCACGGTCTCGGGCTGTCCGACGCGCAGCTCGGCCTCGCCCTGCTCGCGGGGCCGCTCTGTTCGGTCGCGGCCATGTTCGCCGCGGGGCAGCTGGTCAAGCGGATCGGCGGCGGGCGGGCGCTGCGCCGGACGGTCCCGCTCATGTGCGCGGCCGCGCCGCTGCCGGGCCTGGCCGACTCCCCCTGGAGCCTGGCGCTGTTCCTGGGGATCTGGGGAGGCGTCGAGGGGATCGTCGGCGTGGCGATGAACGCGCACGCCGTCGACGTCGAATCCGCCACGGCGAGACCGATCATGTCGAGGCTCCACGGCTTCTGGAGTCTCGGCGCGCTCGCCGGCGGCGCGGCCGGCACCGTCGCGGGCTACGCCGGGCAGCCCGTCGCCTTGCAGGGCGCGGAGCTCGGCCTGGTGGCCTTCGCCGCTTTCGTCGTGCTCGCACCCCGTCCGGTCCTCACGAAGGCCAGGCCCGTGGGAACCGGCGGGAGGCCGGCAGGGATGGTTCTCGTCCTGCTCGGCGTGGTCGCCTTCTCCTCCAACCTGGCCGAGGGGAGCGCCCAGACCTGGAGTTCGGTCTTCTTCACCGACGCGGCCGGGGCGCCGCGGGAGCTGGCCGGGCTGGGCCTGTCGGTGTACGCGGTCAGCATGTTCGCCAGCAGGTTGTTCATCGACCGGGTGCTCGGCAGGTTCGGGACCGTGCGTACCGTGCGCGTGCTCATGGTCCTCGCCGGGCTCGGCTTCCTCCCCGCGCTCCTGGTCCCCCATCCCGTGACCGCGATCGCCGGCCTGATGGCCGTGGGGCTCGGGTTCTCGCCCGTCATCCCGGCGGCGCTCCGGGCGAGCTCCAAGATCCCGGGAATCGCGCCCGGACCCGCCCTGGCCACGGTCTCCGGCCTCACGTGGGGCGCCATGATGTGCGGGCCGCCGCTGGTGGGCGGGCTGGCCGCGGTGTCCGGCGTCGGTGTCGCGCTGGGTCTCGTGGTCGCGTTCGCGGTCGTGGTCATCGGTTGTTTCGCGTACGCGCTGCGCCTCGGCGCGGTCGAGGCGCTGGACGGCCCACAGGGCGGTTGACTGCCGGTCATCCGCGATGCCCGGGACGGCGAATAGTCCCGGGAGGCGCTCATGCGGGGATGGCCGTTCGTCGGGCGGGACGAGGAACTTGAAACGATCCGGTCGTGCTTCGACCGGGAGGAGGCGATCGGCGTCGTCATCTCGGGCGAGGCCGGCATCGGCAAGACCCGGCTGGCCCGGGAGGTCCTCGGCAGCCTGGAGTCGCGGGGCTGTCACACCGAATGGGTGGCGGCGACCGGAGCGCTGGCGTCGATCCCGTTCGGCGCGGTGGCCAATCTGCTGCCGAACGGCTGGCTGCCCGGTGAGCAGGGGGTGTCGGTCCTGGCGGCGACGGCCACGCGCCTGCGCCGGTGCGGCGAGACCCGGCGGGTGATCATCGGCGTGGACGACGCCCACCTGCTCGACGCCGGATCGGCTGCGCTGATCGGCTATCTCGCCGCGCACCGGCTGGCGTTCGTGCTGACGACGTGCCGTTCCGGTGAGGGCAACGAGACGATCACCACCTTGTGGAAGGACGGCATGGCGCCCTGGCTCGAACTGCCCGCCATGCCGCCGTCCGCCGTGGACCACCTGGTCGACCACACCCTCTCCGCCGACGTGGACGGCGTGACCCGGGTCAGGCTGCACACCATGGCCGCGGGCAATCCCCTGGCACTGCGCGAGCTGCTGTCGACCGCCATCGCCGACCGGGCGCTGCGCCCGCGGCACGGGGTGTGGCACTTCACCGGCGACTACCACCCCACGGGAGCCATGCGCCGCCTGCTCGCCGACCGGCTGCGTCCCATGCCGCCCCGGATCCGCCTGGTGCTGGAACTGCTGGCGTGCGGTGAGCCGCTCCCCCTGCCCCTGCTGGCCCAGCTCGCGGAGCCCGCCGCCATCGACGAGGCGCAGACGCACGGGCTGACCGTCTTCGAGCGCGAGGGCAATCGCACGCAGGTACGGCTCACGCACCCGATCTACGGCGAGGTGGTGCGCGCCGGCCTGCCCGCCGGCCGGGCCCGCCAGCTGTGGTGGCGCCTGGCGCACGCCCTGCTGGAGTCCCCGCTGCGCCGCGGCGACGACCTGCTGCGGGCCGCGCTCTGGCAGGTCGAGGGCGGAGCGGTGGTGCGCGCCGACGTCGTGCGGCGCGGGGCCCGCCAGGCCATCGACCGCGCCGACCTCGCCCTGGCCGAACGGCTCGCGCGGGCGGCCCGGGACGCCGAGCCCTCCGTTGAGGCCGACGCCCTGCTCGCCGAGGTACTGGAGTACCGGGGCCGCAGCGCCGAGGCGGCGGCGGTCCTGCCGGAGGAGCCGCCGTCCGGCGACGACGAGCTGCTCCGGTGGGCATTGGTCCGGGCCGAGACCACGTACTGGGGTGACGGCGACGCCGTGGCCGCCGAGCGGGTGCTCGACCATCTCACCGACCGGCCGGGCGAGGATCTGGCGCTGGGGATCCGCTCGTGGATCCTGCTGCATGACGGGCGCTGCGGGGCCGTACTGGAGATCGCGGAGCGGCTTCTCGCCACGGAGACGGCGAGCGCGCAGGCGGTCATCTGGGCGACCGCGGCCGCCACGGCGGCCGCGGGCTTTCTCGGGCGCGCCCCCGTGGTCGCCGGTTACCACGAGCGTGGCCTGGCCGTGGGTACGGCCCGCCGAGCCGAGCTGCCGTGGGGCGTGGTCGAACTTGAGATAGCCCGCTGCCTGGCGTCCCTGGCGATGGGCGAGGCGCACCAGGCGTGGAAGGTCGCCGACGAGGGGTACCGCCAGGTGTTGTCCGGCGGCAGCCCGCTGATGTCGGTCGGCTACATCGGCTTCCGCGGGCTGGTGGAATGCGGCCAGGGCAGGCCGGTCAGCGCCGGCCGGTCGCTGCGCGAGGCGATCACCTGTCTGGAGGGCAAGGACACGCTGCGGCTCACCCGCACGTTCATGGCGGGGCTGGCCACCGCGTGCGCCGTGGGCGGTGAGGCGGCCGACGCGCGTACCTGGATGGAACGCGCCGACCTGGCCGCCAACGCCGCCAACCGGGTGTACGCCCCCTGGATGACGCTGGGCAATGCCTGGACCCTGGCCGCCGAGGACCGCCTGACCGACGCCGCGATCGTCGCGCGCTACGCCGCCGACCAGGCCCTCGGCCTGGGACTTCCCACCGTCGAGGCGCTCGCGCGCTACGACGTGGTACGGCTCGGCGGCGACGGCCAGTGCCGCCGGCTGGAAGAGCTGGACGCGGCGCTGCGCACCCCGATGAGCCACGCCCTGGCGACCGCGGCCCGCGGGCTGCGGAAGGAGGACGGCGAAGCGCTCTCGGCGGCGGTCGACGCCTTCGACCGGCTGGGCCAGCACCTGCTCGCCGCCGAGGTCGCGACGTGCACGGCCAGGATTCACCGGGAGTCCGGCCTGGCCAGCAAGGCGGCGCTGGCGCGCGAGCGGGCCGCGGGCCTGCGCGCGCGCTGCGAGGGCGCCATCACGCCGTTGCTCAACCACGAGCAGATCCTGCGGGTGCTCAGCCGCCGCGAACGCGAGGTGGCCCTGCTGGCCGTGCGCCTCAGCAGCCGGGCCATCGCGGCGCAGCTCGGCCTGTCGGTGGCGACCGTCAACAACACCTTGGCCCGCGCCTACACCAAGCTCGGCATCTCCGGCCGGGCCCAGCTCGCCACCCTGCTGGCCGAGGAGCCGGGATGACCGCGTCAGACGCCCTTCAGAACCCGATCGAGTGCCGCCCGGCCTTTGGGCCCCCAGTGCGGCTTGCCGCCGGGAAGGCCCCGATCTCCGTTCTGCCCCATGAGCATCAGGAAGAGGCTCTTCATGGCGGCCAGCCCGCGGGCGCGCCGGATGGCCGCCTCGTCCGCCCGCGCGTACGCGTCGAAGAACCGTGCGGCCGCGCCCGGGGGTAGCAGCACCCATGCGGCGGCGAGGTCCCACGCCGGGTCGCCGACGAACAGGTCACCGAAGTCGACGATGCCCGAGAGCGTTCCGTCCGAGACGACGACGTTCGCGGGATGGAGGTCGCCGTGCACCCACACCGGCGGGCCCTCCCACGCGCCGGCCGCGACGGCGTCGTCCCAGACCTCCCGGACGCCGGCGGGGATGTCGCCGGGGTCGACGGCCTGGAGGAAGTGCTCGAAACCGCCCGTGCAGTCCCGGGGATGGGCACCGCGGTCCGTAACGATCGACACCTCGGCGGGCGCCTCCACGTGGAGCGCCCGGAGAAAGGTCGCCAGCGTGTCGGCCGCGTGGTCGCCGCGGCTGATCGAGCCGTGGTCCAGCGGCTCGCCGGGAACCCACGTCATCACGGTCCAGTGCTTGGGGAAGCGCTCGGACGGTTCGCCGAACCGCACCGGGGTCGGCACCGGGAGCGGCAGGCGCGGGGCCAGCACGGGCAGCCACCGCCGCTCCTTGAGCTGGAGCTCCGGGGTGGGGTCCATGCGCTGCATGCGCACGGCCAGCTCGTCCCCGAGGCGCCACATCTGGTTGCCCCAGCCGCCCGCCACCTCGCGGACGGCCAGCCCCGCGAGGTCCGGATGTTGCTCCTGCAGCAGGTCGCGGACCAGGTCTGCGGTGATTTCAAGCTCGGTGTCGGTCATGCGACGTCACAGTACCGAGACGGCGGGCGACGGTGAGCACGATCGGCGCCGTCAGCCAGACCAGGTACGCGCCGGTGCTATTGGTCAGGAACGAGACGGGAACGGACACCGCGAACACCGCGGCCAGGCAGACACTGCGCACCATGCTCTCGGCGAACGCCCGGGGCGGGACGTCCGTCCGGTAGAGGTGTGCGCGCCGGATCTCCCGGATGATCAGTGCGAACGACGCGGACGCCATGACCTGGACCATCGCGTACAGGCTGAACCGGGGCGCGAAGGCGCCGTCGGCGGTGAGCACCCGGGTCGCGAACGGCATCAGGACCTGCATGAACAGCCACGCCAGGGTGAGGCTGGTCAGGCGGCCGCCCAGCGAGCGGACATATCCGAATATCTCGTGATGGGCGCGCCAGTGGGCGGATATCACCACGAAGCTGAGCGCGAAGGCCAGGTACTCGTGGCCGTGGGCCGAAACCGAACTCAGCATCGCCTCGGTGGTGTCCCCGGTGGGGACGGGGAGATCCAGCGCCAGCAGGGTGAGCGCGATCGCGATCACCGCGTCGACGAACATGGTGAGCCGCTCGGCGCCGATCTCGTTGTTCGCCATGGTGAGGACAGCTCCCGGGGCTCGACATAAGCCTTACCTGGTTAATATTAACAAGGTAACATTCGGCTAGGGTGATGGGGTGGATGACGGACTCGCAGATCTGCTGCACCGCGTGGTCATGCTGCTGGGCGAGGCGGCCCGGCGGCGCACCGATGGCCGGGACGGGATGACGTACAGCCAGATACGGCTTCTGGGCACGTTGGAGGACATCGAGCCGGTGACGCAGCATCGGCTCGCGCAGGCGCTGTCGGTGTCCGACCCGGCCATCAGCCGGGCGCTGCGACCGCTCGAAACGGATGGCCTGGTGCGGATCACCATCGACCCCGAACACGCGCGGCGGCGGCTGGTCCGCCTCACCGATGCCGGCCGGGAAGCCTTCCACACGGCAGGGAAGCCGCTCTACGACGAGCTACGCGCCGGGCTCGTCGCAGCCGGCTTCCCCTACGAGCGCTATCTCGAGGACACTCTCCGGCTGGCCGAGATCCTCGCATCCGACCCGGATCGGCCTACTCGCCGCAGAACACCTGGTTGACGAGCCTGTGCTGGGCCTTCCGGACCACTGCGGCGATGGACATGCCGGCGTCGTCCACCCAGTTCAGTACGGCGGTCAGGGTCTTGCCGCCGTCGGGCGTGCTGTACATCAGCGTCATGGAGGCGACGTTGCCGCCGTTGTGGGTGATGAGGGTGGCGCCGCAGTCGGTTTTCGTGACGAACACGCCCAGCCCGTAGTCCATGTTCGGCAGGCCCGTGGGGTGCGGGGCGCACATCTCGGCCAGCAGCGAGGCCGGCAGAAGCTTGCCGCCCATCAGCGCGGAGATGAACGTGGCCAGGTCCTGGCCGGTGGAGATCATGTCACCGCCGGTGCAGATCCAGGAGGGGTTGTAGCGGGTGATGTCGATCGTCTGCTGCCCGCCGTCCTCCTCATAGCGGTAGTAGATGCGGCTGTGCGGCTCCGGGATCTCCGGCGAGGCGCCCGGCACCACCGTGCCCGACAGCCCGAGCGGCCCCACGATCCGCCGCTGCATCTCCTCGGCCAGCGAGCGGCCGGTGACCTTCTCGATCAGCAGCCGGGCCAGCACGTAGTTGGTGTTGGAATAGCTCCAGCCCGTCCCCGGCTCGAACCGGGCCGGCCTGGACAGCGCCAGCCGTACCAACTCCTCGGGCCGGTAGGTGTGGAACCGGATGTCCACCCACTCCTTGCCCGTGGTGTTGTAAGGCACGGGGATCCCGTGCACGATCGACCCGTCGTCGTAGACCTCGCCGGTGAAGTTGAACAGCCCGCTGGTGTGCTGGAGCAGCATCCGCACCGTGATCCGCCGGTCCAGCCCGAACTCGGGCAGGTAGCCGGCCGCCGGGGCGTCCAGCTCGACCTTGCCCTCGGCCACCAGTTGCAGCACCAGGGTGGCGGTGAAGGTCTTGGTGTTGCTGCCGATCCGGGCGTGCCCGTTGACCGGCGGTTTCGCGGTCCCGCCCAGCTCGGCCACCCCGGCGCTGCCGGCCCAGTCGCCGCGCTCGTCGTGCACGCGCAGCGACACCCCGACGAATCCGGATTCGACGATCTCCTCGATCGTCTTCTGCAGCTCCGGGCGATCCTGCCCGTCCTGTACGGCCTCGCGGTCCGCACCGGCGGCGTCGAGGGCTCCGGTGACCTTGCGGACCATCTCGGCGGTGGCGGGGTTCGGCCGGTCCTGGCGGATCTGGGCGGTCTCGACGGCGACGAGGACGGTGCTGCGGAAGTTGGCGGCCTCGGCCGGATCCTGCCGCTTCAGGAGGTTCATGGCCGCGGTCAGGGCCGGCAGCACGCGGTCGGCGATCGCGGCCACGGACCTGCCGGTCAGGTCCTTGGCCTCCGGGTGGTCGGCGAGCACATGCCCGATCAGGCCGGTGGCCGAGCCCAGCGCGATGCTGCCGGCAGTGGCGATCTTGTGCGGTTCGCCGGCGGCTCCGGCGGCGGCCATCAGCGTCACGGCGCCGTACGCGGCGATCCTCAGGGTGCTCTTGTCCTGGTCGGTAAGGATGATCGTCATGGTGGTCTGCCCTTCGAGGTTGTTGGGTCCTGGTCGGCGTCGTGCTGCCGAGCCTTCACCCTGACCCAAGGTCAACCTCAACTGTGACCTAGCTCACACCTCACTACGGCCCGCTTCACTAAGATCCCGCAGATGATCGGGAAGAGGCTGTCCGCGCTCGGAGCGACCTTGATCGTCCTCACTGCCGCGCCGGGGGATCAGAGCGCCTTCCCCAGGCCGGATCCACTCTCGTACGTGGTCAAGCTGAAAGGTATCGCCCCCGCCTGCGACAACACCCGGCCGGAAGCGACGGGTTTCGCCTACGGGCCTGAACGAGTGATGACCACCGCGCACTTCGTGGCGGGCACCACCGGCTCGATCGCGGTGAGCGCACCGGGCAGGAAGCCCTACGAGGGCAGGGTCGTCCTCTTCGACCCAGGCCGTGACGTCGCCGTGCTGCGGGTGCCGGGCCTGCGCGCGCGAGAGCTGGTCTTCGGCCCCATCGAACCCGGCGAGAGCGCCACGTTCGCCGGCTATCCACGCGGAGGGGACCTCGCCAAGACATCGGGCAGCGTCGGGCGCGGCTTCACCGCGCATGGCCCGGACATCTACCACGAACGCCAGATCCGCCGCGAAGTCCTCATCGTTCAGGCACCCGTCAAGCCAGGGGGCACGGGCAGCCCCCTGCTCAGATCCGACGGAACACTTTCCGGCATGGTCTTCGCCAGTGACCTTCGCGAGCCCCGCGGGTATGTGCTGACAGCCAAGGAAATCACCCGCCCGGCGATGGACGGCAAGACCGCGACCGCCGCCGCGTCCACGCAGAAATGCCTCTGACGACGGGATGTCGATGCGTCGTTCCAGCCCTGGGTTTCGGGCCGGATCACTCGCGGATAGGGTTTCCGGCATGTCCGGACGCTGGCCATTGCTCGTCGCCCTCAGTTTCTGCGCCTTACTCGTGTCCGTCTACGCGACGATGGCGATCGCGATCATGCCGATCGTCATCACCGATCTTGCGGCGCCTCCCGCGATCATGCAGGTGGGGACCTACGGCTATCTGGTCGCGTTCCTGGGCGTGCTGGTTCCGGCGCCCCGTCGCCAGGCGGTGCTGCTGACCGTGTCGATCGCCCTGGGGCTGGTCGTCTTCGGCCTGGCAACCGTGCTGTGCGCGTTCACCCCCATGCCCAGCTTGCTGATCGGCGGCCATGTCCTGCAGGCACTGGCCGGAGCGGTCGTGCTGTGGGCCGGGACCGGCCTTCTCAGGGCCGCGTTCCCCGGGCCCGAACTGTGGAAGGCGATCCCGGTTCCCGCCGCCGCCGTCCTGGTGGGCCTCGGTGCGGGAGTGCTCTTCGGGATGATCGTCGCCCAGCTCATGTCGTGGCGCGCGAGTTTCCTGCTGGGCCTTCCCCTGGTCGCGGTGGCCCTGGTGGCGGTGCTGATTCTCGCGGTCAGGCTGGCTTCGGCCGTACCGGATCGACGGTAGTACCCAGCTCGGACTCTTCACGAACCGGCATGGATATGTGCGGCCCACAGAGCGGGGCTGCCGGGGTACTTGTCGCGTAGTTCGCGCACCGCGCGGTGCAGTGCGGCGGGCGCGTGTTCGACGTCGGGCGGGGCTGTGCCGCCGTTGGTGAGGGCGGTGTAGAAGGCGTCGGCGATTTCCAGCGCGGCCTGGTCGTCGATGGGCCACAGTGTGCCGATGACGTGGCGATAGCCGGCGAGCTGGAATGCCGAGGTGATGTGAATGGCCTCGTCGTGCAACTGTGGGAGCGCGTGTGTCGTGTCGCATGCCGAAAGGTAGGCGAGAGCCGCCCCCGGCAAATGTTTGTTCGCGACAGTGGTCAGTCTGAACGGGCAGTCGGCGTGGTCATAAAGCAGGAGCGTGCTGCAGTCGGGGCGGCTCCAGTCGCTGACGCCGTGGCAGGCGAAATGGACGATGCCATGGGACTCCAACGCCGTTGAGACGGCGTCGTGGTTGGCGGCGGAGTTACTGAGGAGGAGAGAGTCCGGGATGTGGTCGCGCACGCGATATGCCTCGGCGAGGGCGGCGGGCAGGTCTTTCTCCGCGCCGGGGAGTTCGGGGACCGCGACGATGAGAGCTCCCGGTCTGCCGGTCCAGAATTTCTGTGTCCGGGTGGCTCGCGCGTAGCGCAGGGCCCGGACCGTGGGAGTGTAGGACGAGACCGCGCGGTCCAGCACCGTACGACGTGGGATTCGGCCGTCATGGTGATGCCCCGCGGCGTGCAGGGGCAAAGGGGCGGCCACGCCGATCGGGCACCACCAGATTCGCGGCGGTGCGGATGAATCGTGGCCGGTGAAGCCGAGGGCGTCCAGTACAGGACCGGCGATGTGGTCCCAGAGCCAGCCCAGCACCGCGGACATGTCCTGTTGGGCGCGCCGCCGTTCCGGAAGAGAATGCGACGACAGGCGGGCCCGCGTGTCGTGCAGCCGGTTCACCTGCGCGATGATCGCCGGCTCATCCACATCCGGCAGATGAAGGCTGAATATCCTCTTCGGAGTGATGATCAGCGCGTCACCGCGATAGCGGCTCACGTTGATGAACACGATCGGCCCATCCGTAGCCTGCCTTCGCAGGGCTTCGGCGGAGAGCGGAAGCATGAAGTCTTCGAAGCCGCTGACACCGCGGACCGCTCCGACGATGGGTCCCCAGGCGCGTTCATACTCCTGCCGCAGAACGTCCAGCCCCAGGAATGCGCTCCGCCAGAGTTCGCCGGGGTCGCCGCCGGGGTTGGGCTTACGGCCTCCGGTACGGGGTCCCTGCGTTTCTGGATGATCCTTTTCCGATTCGAAGCGCAAGAGGGCGAGTTCGTCGGGGTTGCGCTCGAACAGCTCTGCCTTGTGCAGCAAGCGCCCGAACAGATCGGCCAACCCCGGGTTCTGAACGGCCAGGCCGGCCAGCAGGCCCCGCCGGTCGATGGTCTCGGTCAGGAGCGTCCCTCGCGCCTTTTCCAGGAGTTCCACCGCCCGTTCAGGATGGCCGGCCGCCGCCGCGGCCGAGGCTGCCTCCGCCGCGAGACCAGCGGTCTCGGCCAGGGCCTTTTGCCGATCGTGGCGCCAGATCAGCACCGACGAGACATGCGGGAGCAGGGTGATGGCCTGCTCGAAAGCCCGCTGGGCATTCTCCGTTTCACCCGCCGTCATGTGCGCCCAGCCCAGATTCCGGTACAGCTGGATGCGGGTCATCGCGGGGAGACCCGTTTCCTTCGCCGCCCTGGTGAATGCGGCGGATGCCTCGTCCAGAAGGGATTTCGTGGGTGTGCGTTCGTACAGCCGCCGCAGGATGAGTCCGAGGTTGGCATGCGCGCTCCCGTTGCCAGGAGCGGCCGCCACCGCTTCTCGCGCGACGCTCAGCGCCTCGTGTGTGGACGCCGGGTCGTCCTGACTCTGCGCGACGAGGCCGAGGATGGCCGCCAGGTTGGCCAGGAACGGAGCACGTTCCGCCGACTCCGGTGGCAGTGCCGCCAGCTCCTGGTGAGCGAGGTCGACGGCGCGCCGGGCGTACCCGGGAGAACGGCCCAGCCTGCAGAGATACGCCGTGAGCCGAAGGGCGATGGTTCGTCGCTCCGTGGCCACCTCACACGTGGCCAGTGCCTGCTCGGCCAAGGCCACCGCTTCTTCGCTCGCCTCCCGGCTGGATGTCCGGTCACCGGTGAGGTACATCGCTTTGGCAAGAATGGTCAGGCACGAGGTGCGGGCCGGAACATCCGGCGGACACACCTGAAGCGCCCTTCTGCCCGCCTCGATCGCCTCGCCGAGATCGCGGCTGTTGCCTTGCTCTTCGTACAGCACCAGGAGGACGTCACACAGGCGAGCCAGGAGTATGGCCTGTTCAGAGGGTTCAGCCGAAGCGGATGCGGCCTCGGCGTCCCGTGCCTCGATCACCGCCTGCTGCAACCATTGCCGGTCGCCGGTCGCCGTAAAGAGTCCGCGCAGCGCTTCCGCCAGGTTGTCGTGGACCCTGACGCGGACGGGGTCGTCTTCGCCGAGGGTCTGAAGCGCGCTGCGGCCCATCGTTTCGGCCTCCCGCATCAGCTCCACGTCCTTGGTCCTGGCGACCAGCTCGCAACAGACGATCATCCGGCGGACGAGTGCCTCGGCCCGACCGGTGTGGCCGAACGGCGGGATCGCGAGGATGGACTCCTCTCGCGCATCGCGCAGGGCCGCCAGGTTGTCGCCGACGCGGTACTGCTGGAGAAGTGCCGTGGAGAGCACGTCCGCGATCACCCTGCGCATGGCCGTGTCGTTCCGCTCGTCCGCGGCACGGGCGGCCTCGCGCAGGAGCGTGACCGCCACCACGGACAGCTCGGTGTCACCGCTCTTTTCGCACAGCCCGTGGATCACTCGTCCCGTCATGAACGAGTTCTCCAGCCGTATGCGCGAGTCGTCAGGCAGCGAATTCGCCAGCTCCCATCCCAGACTCGCGCATTCGCGCAGGATGGCGGGGTCTTCGACCCGCCAGTGCCAGCGAAACTGCAGACAGGTGACGAGGTTCGACAGAGCGGCCACCCGCCAGGGCATTCCCGCTGCCTCGATCGCAAGGATCTGACGAAGATCCCGTTCCACTTCGGAGATCATGGGGTCGTCCCACTCGTTGCCCAACATCACCGCGAGGACTTTGTTGCCAAGGCACTCGACATGGCCAGGGGAAAGGATCGGCGTGTAGCGCAGGACGTAGCGATAATCCTCGGCCGCCTGCTGAAACTCCGCGCGAGTAGGTTCGGCCCGTCGGCCTTTGACCACATCGTCCGCGCGGGCCAGCCGCTCGGAGTGATCGCCGGCGTTTCCGGCCGCGTACCGGTCGATGTGGGCACGATGACGTTCCATTCCCACCCGAATGAAGTAAGGCGTCGCCGCCGGAGCTCGGCGCATGAACGCGAACGCGCTCGCCAGATCCGTCAGGCTTTCGTCGGCCTCCGGGCGCGCCGCGAACCGCAGCCAGAACAGTTCCGCCAGTGCGCTCCACGCGGCTTTGTGGCGGCCACCGGCGGCCCCTCGACCGAACAGGCCTTTACCGTCGGTGAGCCGGATCAGGGCGGCGGCCTCGGCCAGCGCGTCAGAACCCACCACGCGATCGGGACGCCCCGTATCCCGGCAGTGAATGACACGCTCGCGTATCCGCCTCACGAGACTTTCGACGTCCTCCGGCACGTGTCCTCCCGCACGCCGTACGATCGGTTTTCCTGCCGGACGCATCGGCGCCCCCTACACTTTCCCGTGAATACGCCTTTGCCCGAGGGACATCTTCAAGATCCGTATGGGGCGGCATGACCGAGATTCCTGCCCGCGTCGATCGCCTGTGCGTGGTCCTGGGCGAGAATGGGGCGTACCTGCGTGACATCGCGGAGAGCGCGGGTGTGGGCAGGACGCTGGCGCGTATCGAAGCCGCGGTATGTCGCGACGATCAGCGGGCCGACGACGAGCAGCTTGAGCGCGACCTCGATGCGCTGGACGACGCGATGGCCCGTAGCGGGCACGGCTATCTAACCCACCCCGTACGGATCTACCGCAAGCTCCCCGGCAAGCAACAAACCTCCGCGATCGACGCATGGGTCTGCCCGGCCTTCAAGGCTTGTGCCCGCCTTCTGAGGGTTCGTGAGGTAGAAGGGGCGGTCTGCGCGATCACCGGACAGAGACTGAAAAAGCTCCAGTTCAGGTCATGAACAGCTTTCTCGCCGGCATCGGAGCGAAGCTCGCCGAGCGCTGGGCCACGCTGCTGGTCCTGCCCGGGTTGATCTACCTCTTCGCCGGTACGGTCGCCGGAGTTCTGGGCCACCGTCACGCCCTGAACGTTTCCTGGCTGGCTTCGTGGATCGATCGCATGGCGGCCGAGCCCGTCTCTGCCAGCATGGGTGCGATTCTGCTGGTTTCCGCCGGCGTTCTGTCCGCGTCAGCCGTGGCCGGGCTCCTCGCCTCGGTCCTTGGCCGGGCACTGGAGTGGGCCTGGCACCGGCCCGAGGGCCGCCGGCTGTCCCGTTTCCTGACCGGGCGGCGCAGGGCGCGCTGGGACCGCGAGGATGCCCGGATCACCCGGGAGCTGGCGGCGTCCGTACCCAGCGGCCGGTCAACGGTCCGCCTGCCTCCTGCGGCCGTCGCCGCGCTGGGCCGCCGGGACGCCGTCTCGCTCGAACCCCCCGCCGGGCCGACCTGGATCGGCGACCGCTTCCGCGCGCTTACCGTGCGCGTGCGCCGGGCGTACGCCCTCGATCTGCTTGCCGTGTGGCCGAGGCTGTGGCTGCTCCTCCCGGACCCGCCCCGGGCGGAGATCACCGCCGTGCAGGACAGCCATGCCGCCGCCGCCCGGCTCGGCGGCTGGGCGCTCCTCTATCTCATCCTCGGCGCGATCTGGTGGCCGGCGCTCCTCGCCGCCGTGGTCCTGGGTTTGACGAGCTGGTACCGGGCACGGAGCACGGCGGAAGTCCTCGCCGCACTCATCGAGGCCGCGGTCGACCTGCACGCCTGTGACCTGGCTGCCCAGCTCGGACTGAGCGACGGAGGACCCGTCACGCGCGGCCTCGGCCGGTCGATCGCCGAACTGATCGAGAAGAGCCCTGAAACGCGACTTGACCAGCATTCCGGATAGTTCACGGCCTCCCGCGAGGTCGCTTCGGTCAGCCCCGGACAGGCATGGCCCACGCCTTCGCGTAGGGTGCGCTGAGCTGGGCGCGCCGGGGGAAGTAGGCGTTCCTGAACGTCTGACCGCAGTCGGCGTCGATCAGGGCGGCCCTGACCTCCCGTTCGAAGTAGGGCTTGGCGGCCTCGGGCGACATGTTCGGCACGACGGGCAGGCCGTTCTTCGTCTTACCGCTGATCGCATGGAGCTCGTCGTGGAAGGGGCGGCTCACGGCGGCGGTGATCTCGGTCGGCTTGCTCGACGCGTGCCTCACTCCACGGGCGCTCAGGCAGGTGCTGTAGGCCTTGGCCAGCCGCAGCAGGTAGGGGTCGGTATCCAGCTCGCGGGACACCGCCGCCTGGACCTCCTTGCCGTAGCTCGTTTGGTAGTCCACGAAATCCTTCACGGTCTTGCCAGTGAGCCTCTTGACCGCGACGACGAAACAGCGTCCGAAAGCCTGCGCCCATGCCCTTCGCTGGGTGAGCGACAAGGCCTGGCGGAGCTTAATGTTGGGGTCCTTGTCGTAGGCGAGCCAGTGGTTGGCCACCGGGTCATCGGGAACGGCCAGATGGGCGAAGGCTCCGAAGCCGCGTCGGGCGGCCAGTTCCCTGCGGCTGACGGCGGAGGTGTCGGCGAGTCGGGCCTCGAAGGGAACGTAGGTGAAGCCCTCCTGCCGCATGCACTCCGCGATGAGCATCTGCTTGCGCATTTCCACGCTCACCCCCCGATCAGGACGCGGGGCCAGGGCAGTGCTGGAGGAGCAGGCGGTCAACGCCAAGACCAACCCGATCACAAGCGTTCGTGGCATGGCGTTGATTGTCCACCCACTCCGAGATCGGGTCGCCCTTCAACCGGTCCCCGTCTCGTTGGCCACGGCGAGGACGAGTTCGCCGGTGGTCCGGCCGGTCTCGCCGCGCCGATGTGCCTCCGCGGCCTGCTCCAGCGGCAGTACGCCGTCGATCTCGGCGCGCAGGAGGCCCTCGGCGGCCGGGCGACCGGCTCACCCGGCAGCGGGTGGAACTCGCCCGCCACCTGCTGGAGGCCAGCGACCTTTCCATCGACCGGATCGCCCGCCGCGCCGGATCCGGCACGACGGCCTCGCTACGCCAGCACATGCACACCGCCCTCGGCATATCCCCCTGGCCTACCGCCGAACTTTCCGCGCGTCCTCCCATGGTCGGGGGTGGGGCTGGGAGTCTGCTCCCAGCCGGTGATCCGCCATGTGGACGAGGATTTCCGGCTCGGGGCGGCTGAGACTGGAAGTCGTGATTACACCCGCTCCGAGGTTGACGCCGGCCGGCTCGCGCGAGCGCGGCACCGTGATGGCCGAACTCGGCGGGGCCGTACAGCATCGTCGGGCAGACCGTGCTCGACCGGTGATGCGGAGGTGGCGGTCATGAAGAGGGCTTTTGCGATTCTCGCCGGCGCGGTGGTCCTGGCGGCGGGGTCGCCGGCGGCGAAGGCGGCCCACAGGGACGGGCGGCTGATCTGGGGGGCGTGCTCGGACGCGGAGCTTCCCGCGCCCATGGAGTGCGCCTCGCTCGACGTGCCGGTGAACTGGGCCGCGCCCGGCGGGCGGACGGTCCGGCTGGATCTGGTCCGGCTGCCCGCCACCGAGCCCGCGCGGCGGATCGGCAGCATTCTGGGCGTCCCGGGCGGCCCAGGGAGCAGCGGCATCGACGATCTGAAACGGGCCGCGCCCGACCTGCGGGAACTTGGCCGCCGTTTCGACCTCGTCGGCTACCGGCCGCGCAACCACGTCTGGTCCAAGACCATGCCCGCGATCTGCCTGAAGCCCGGCACCGCTCTTGAGGATCCCCGCAGTCGCGAGCGGTTCGCCGCCCAGGCCGCCGTGATGGCCAAGGCGTTCCGCGACTGTCAGCGAGCGGATCCGACCGGGCTTTTCGCCCACCTGGATGCCGTGTCGGTGGCCAGGGACATGGAGGCGATCCGGGCGGCGCTGGGCGAGGAGCGGCTGAGCTTCATGGCCAACTCCTACGGCGGGGTGACCTCCATCGCCTACGCGCGCCTGTTCCCGCAGCGGATCCGGGCGCTGTACGTCGACGGGGTGGTCAACCATTCCGCAGGCTGGAACGACCAGGTACTCCGTGTCTCGGTCGCGTTCGAGCGGAATTTCCGGGCGTTCACCGGCTGGTGCGCGGCCACTCCCGCCTGCGCGCTGCACGGCGAGGACCCCGGAGCGGTATGGCGCGCACTCGTCCGCGCGGCCGACCGCGAGCCGATCTCGGCCACCTCCCCCGAGTTCGGCGAGGGCGAGATGACCGGATGGCAACTGCGGCAGCTCGCCTTCCCGACCGACCCGGGCCCGGACCACGCGAACTGGCTGACCTTCGCCGAGTCGGTCGACAAGGCGCGGCGGGGGGACGGGTCCGGGTTCGGCGCCTGGGTCCTCGGCAACACCCGCGTCTGGGCCATGCCCGGCGTCCTGGCGATGACCTGTGGCGACGGTCGCGGGTACGCCGGCCATGCCGAGCTGCGGACCTACCGTCGCGCGGCGGAGAAGGCCCTGCCGAATCTCGGCTCCGTCCGGCTCGACGGCCTGGGGTGCACGGGCTGGCCGTTAAAGGTCGCCAACCCGTCACGCCCGCTCCTGCCGGACGGCCTGCCGCCGCTCCTGGGCGCGGGAAGCGTCCACGGCGACCTGGTGGTGACCGAGAGCTTCACCCGGATGGTCCCGGGTTCGGTGAGCGTCATCTACGAGGGACACGGCCACGCTCTGTACCTGATGGGCAAGAAATGCCCGATCAGGCACGCGACCGCGTACCTCGCGCTGTACCAGCTCGGCACGACCTACCGGCAACTGGAGCGGGACCACCGCGTCCGCCCGCTCACGATCTCGGCGCGGCGCCCCGAGCCGGGCAGCAAGATCCGGGTGGTCTCCGGCAGCCTGAAGAAGGTCTACTCATGCGCCCTCGACCGGCTCTCGTACCGTGTGCTGGAGTCGGGCTACATGACCAAGGACGTCCTGCGCTACACGCCGGCCTGCAAGACCGGCCCCGGCACCTCGGGCTCCCCGGTCCTCGACGCGGCGAGCGGCGAGATCGTCGGGATCAACAACACCAGCAACCGCGACGGCGGCAGGTGCACGCTGAACAACCCGTGCGAGATGGACCGCGACGGCGTCATCACCGCGAAGAAGGCCACCGCCTACGGCACCCAGACGTACTGGCTCACCACGTGCGTCGCGCCGGGGAACGCTATCGACCTGAACCGCCCCGGCTGCCTGCTGCCCAGACCGGGACAATGAACACCATCGGACTTCTCATCCGACGGTGACAGGTTCGAGGCAGGCCCGCCGGTCGGCGGGCCTGCCCGATCGTCAGTCCCGCTGCTGGTCGGCGTGCTCGGGTACGGCCGGCTCGGTGGTCCGGCGGCCGTCGCGCCTGGACTTGACCAGGCTCGCCACCGTCGTAACGGCGAGAACGGTGACGATGACGGCCAGCGATATCCAGTTGTTGATCTCAGGAACCCAGGTGACGTGTTCGCCGCCGTTGATGAACGGCAGCTCGTTCTCGTGCAGCGCGTGCAGCACGAGTTTCGCGCCGATGAAGGCGAGGATGACGGCCAGGCCGTACGTGAGATAGACGAGTTTCTCCACGAGGCCGCCGAGCAGGAAGTACAACTGCCTGAGCCCCATCAGCGCGAACGCGTTGGCGGCGAAGACCAGGTAGGCGTCCTGGGTGATGCCGAAGATCGCGGGGATGGAGTCGACCGCGAAGACCAGGTCCGCACCGCCGATGGCGATGATGACGATGAACATCGGGGTCAGCATGCGGCGGCCGTCCTGCTTGATGGTCATCCGTGAGCCGTGGTAGACGTCGGTGACCGGGAACAGCCTGCGCACCAGGCGGACGACGCCGCCGTTGGGGTCGTACTCGTCGTCGTCCTTGCTGTCGAAGGCGAACTTCCACGCGGTGTAGATGAGAATGCCGCCGAAGAGCCAGAACACCCAGCTGAAACGTTGTACGGCCTGCGCGCCCACAGCGATGAAGACGCCCCGCATGACCAGCGCCATCATGATCCCGATGAGCAGGACGCGGTGCTGGTGGATGGCGGGCACGGCGAAGTTCGCCATGATGAGCATGAAGATGAACAGGTTGTCCACGCTCAGCGTGTACTCGGTGATGTAGCCGGTGATGTAGGCAGCCGCGTGGTCATCGCCGCCGAAGATCCACACGGCTGCGCCGAAGGCGGCGGCACAGCCGATGTAGAAGGCGATCCATCGCGCCGACTCGGCGATCGTGACCTTGTGGGGTCTGCGGTTGACGATGATCAGATCAAGCAGGATCAGTCCGAGCAGGGTGGCGATGGTGGCCGCCCACAGCCAGGCGGGCACGGGCAGGGGTGGGGGCATGAAAGCTCCTCCGACTTGGCGTTGGCACGTCCGTCGGAGGTCTTCTCCGCCCGCGATGTCGCGGACCGACCGCGCCGGGCCCCGGGGGCGGGTCCGTGATGACGACGCGGCCGCGAAGGAGTACTCCCCTCCACTTCGGGTGTGATCTTACATACTGAATGCAGTAGTCCGATATACCCCCCGGGATTAGAGGGCGGCGAGGTCGACGGCCTCGGCCATGGCCCGGTAGCCGGCGTCGCTCGGGTGGAGGCGGTCTCCGCTGTCGTAGGCGGGGCGGAGGCGGTCGGTGTCGGCCGGGTCGGCCAGTGCGCGGTCGAAGTCGACGATACCGTCGAACTCGCCGCCGCCGCGTATCCACTCGTTGACGGCGTCGCGTACCGACTCGCCGTGGTCGGTGAAGAGCGGGGAGTCCTTGAAGGGCGGGATGGTGCCGCCGATGATTTTCACGCCCTCGGCGTGGGCGGTGCGGATCAGCTGCCGGTAGCCGTTGATCAGGGCTTCGCTGGTCGCCTTCGGGTTCGGCGTCGTGCAGGTCGATGGCGCGGTGTCGCCGTGCATGATGTCGTTGATGCCGCCCATCGTGATCACCGTCCGTACTCGGGGGTGGTCGAGGGCGTCGCGCCGGAACCGGTTGAGGAAGCTCTCGCCGAGGCACGCCGAGTCGTTGAGTACCCGGTTGCCGCCGATGCCGCTGTTCAGCACCACCTCCGAGCGGCCCGCGCGCTTCAGCCGCTGGGCGAGGACGTCGGGGTAGCGGCGGTCGGCGTCCGTCGTCGCGGCCTGGCCGTCGGTGATCGAGTCACCGAAGGCCACGATGGTCTCCCTCTTGGCCGGGCGGCGGCCGGAGACGTCCAGGCCGGCGAGGTAGTACCAGGAGGTGCTCCGCTCGGCGAACGGCGCCGCACCGGCGTTGCGCGTGTGGTCGCCGGTGGCCCGGTAGGAGGTGGCGACCGCGAGGTTGTGGTTGGTCGCCGGGCCGGTGCGGTCCTTGAGATACAGGGTCACGGTCACGTGCTCGCCGGCTCTCACCCGTAGGTCTACCGGGTCGGCCGCCATGTGCCCGCCCGCGGGGATGGTCACGGACGCGGATCCGCCGAACCTGACCGTCCGCATGGTCGCCGGTCGCACCGTCGCGCCGCCCGCCGACCTGCCGATGCTCGCGCCGGCCAGGCGGAGGGGGGCGGTGCCGTACACGTTGGACAGCCGCAGCCGCAGGCTCGAACCACCCGCACCGACGCGGACGACCTGGCGCACGGAGTGGTTCCCGAACCCCGCGTAGGCCCAGTTGGAGATCCACTCGCTCTGGCTGGGATGTTGTACGGCGGCCGCCCACCCCCTTGTCCAGGTTTGCGTGGTGGCGGTCGCCGGGGCGGGCAGGGCGACGAGAGACCATGCCCCCAGCAGGGCGATCAACGGCCTGCGAAACACGTGCGGCGTCCTTTCGTGGTGAGGTGTCACGGTGCCGGGTTGACGTCCAGGGCGGTGCCGTACAGGCGGGACACGGAGATTTTGATGATCACACGCTGCTCGCGTGCCTGTTGTTCCAGGAAGGCCGGTGCGTCATCCACCTGGCCGGCGAACGCCAGCAACTCCTCCGGCCGCTCGGTCAGCTGAGCCTCGCCCTCCGCGACGGCGAACGACCACACGTCGTCTCCGCGTACGTGCAGGGCGACGCGCGGGTCGTTGCGGACCTGGCGGGCCTTGAGGCGGCCGGCGGTGGTGGAGATCCGGATGACCCGTTCGGCGGCACTCCATCGGTACAACACCGTCGACATGGCCGGGTGGCCGTCGCGCTTGACGGTGGCGAGCACGCCGAACTGCTGCTCCCCCAGGAGTTGTTCCAGTTCCCGCGTGGTCAGGATGCGCGGGGCCGGACCCGATTGCTCACTCATATGTTCCTTTTCGATCCAACTGTGGCCCGCATGCGGATCATCTCCAGGGCACTAGACTGACTACTGGTTAGCAATATAGCGAACAAACTGACCGAGGGTAGGTGAGCTTCATGACATCTCAGCGGATCCTGGACGCCGCCAG
>NZ_JBHYJD010000069.1:0-50988 GCF_042740555.1 Nonomuraea sp. NPDC059007
ACCTTCATTGCATCGCCCCGCCCTCCCCGCCGGGGGGGGCCGCACGGGGCGCCCGCGGGCGAGTCACCCCCGAGCGGAGCCTCGATGACACCCTCTCGACGTGACCTTCTGAAGGCCGCGGGCATCGCGGGCGGCGGCGCGGTCCTGCTGCCCCGCACGGCGGTGGCCGCATCAGGTACGGCCCTCGCCTCGCCCTGGGACCAGGTCCCCGCGATCCTGGCCAGAATCGTGCCGCCGGCCTTCCCGGACCGGACCTTCCCCATCACCGACTACGGCGCCAGGCCGGACAACACCACCGACTGCACCCCCGCCTTCCGCGAGGCGATCGCCGCCTGCAACGCCGCCGGCGGCGGCACGGTGCTCGTCCCCGGCACGGGACGCTTCCGCACCGGCAAGATCCACCTGCTGTCGAACGTGCGCCTGCACGTGGAGTCCGGCGGCACGATCCGCTTCCGCTCCGACGCCGCGTCCTTCCTGCCGACGGTGTTCACGCGCTGGCAGGGCATCGAGTGCTACAACTACTCGCCCTTCATCTACGCCCGCAACCAGACCAACATCGCGCTGACCGGCACCGGCACGATCGACGGCAACGCCGCGGCGGGCCCGTGGTTCGGCTTCGACGGCCGGCGCGACCCCGACTGGCAGCGCCTGCAGGCGATGGCCGTGGACGGCGTCCCGATCGACCAGCGCCAGTTCGGCGACGGCCACTTTCTCAAGCCCAACATGATCCAGCTGTACGGCTGCGCCAACATCCTCATCGAGGACCTCGACATCAGGAACCCCGCGATGTGGGCGGTGCACCCGGTCCTGTCGCGCAACGTCACCGTCCGGCGCGTCAAGATCTACAGCCGGGGCGCCATGGTCGACGGCGTCGACCCGGAGAGCTGCGCCGACGTGCTCATCGAGAACTGCTCCTTCGACACCGGCGACGACGGCACCGTGATCAAGTCGGGCCGCGACATCGACGGCCGCCGTGTCGGGGTGCCGTCGGAGAACATCGTCATCCGCGGCAACAAGTACTACGGCCGCTGGGGCGCGATCACCGTCGGCAGCGAGATGTCCGGCGGCGTGCGCAACATCTTCGCCGAGAACAACCAGATCTTCCCCGGCTCCAGCTACAAGTCGTTCTACGCGCTCTACCTCAAGACCAACAACCGCCGCGGCGGCGTGGTCGACGGCGTGCACGTACGCGGCCTGACCGGCGGCCCGTGCGACCGCGGCGGCTTCTACATCGACATGAACTACAGCCTGACCGGCCCCGGCCACGGCCCCATCGTCCACCCGGTCATCCAGAACATCACCGTCGAGCACCTCGACATCGACGACTCCCCGTTCGCGATCAAACTCTCCGGCTCCTCGGCCAGCCGCATCAAGAACGTGACCGTCTCCAACTCCACGTTCACCGCCATCGACACGCCCGCGCCGCAGATCAGCAACGCCGACAACGTGCAACTGCACAACGTCAGAATCAACGGCACCCTGTACGGCACGCCGCCCGCGGGCACCCGCTACGAGGCCGAGAACGCCACCATCTTCAGGGGTGTGGTGGAGTCCAACCACGCGGGTCACACCGGCACCGGCTTCGTCAACTACGACAACGTGGCGGGTTCGTACGTCGAGTTCACGATCACCGCCGCGGGCGCGGGCACGGCGACGCTGGCCTTCCGCTTCGCCAACGGCACCACCACGAACCGCCCCATGGACGTGGCGGTCAACGGCACGGTGATCGCCGCGGCCAAGCCCTTCAACGGCACCGGCGCCTGGACCACCTGGCAGACCGCCACGGTCTCGGCCCAGCTCAACGCGGGCGCCAACACGGTCAGGGCCACCGCCACCACCGCGAACGGCGGCCCCAACCTCGACCACCTGGAGGTCACCGCATGACCCCCGAGGAGGCGGCCGGCGCACCGGACCCGGCCACCCCGGACCCGGCCACCCCGGGCACGCCACCGGCACCCGGCCCGTCACCGGCATCCGGCCAACCACCGGAAGGCCGGCACCCCGCGCTTCCTGGAGACCCGGTCCGCGTGTCCGATGTGCCGGAGCCGCGTGGCGGGGTGGCGGGGCCGGGTGGCGTCCTGCCCGAGGATCCGGTGGGCCCGAGGGGTGGGGCCGGGACGTGGCACGGGCAGGGGGTGTCGCGGCGGGTGGTGCTCGGCGGGGCGTTCGGGTCCATGGCGGTCGCGGCGTTCCCGGGCGGGCTGGACGCGGCCTGGGCCGGGGCGGCATGGGAGCTGGACAAACGCGTGAGCACGCCGGAACAGTGGCGGGACTTCCTGGAAAGGCAGGACCTGCTCTGGGCCCGCCTGCCCACCGTCTGGCACGAAGGCCCCTTCCTGGGCGACGGCCTGCTCGGCAGCATGGTCTACAAGGAGCCCGGCGCCAACAAGGTCCGCTTCACCACCCAGCACGGCCGCGTGCAGGATCACCGGCCGCAGTTCGGCAGCGGGTTCGGCACCTGCCGCCTGCCCGTCGGCCACCTCACCCTCGACCCGGCCGGCACCATCACCGCCGTCGACTGGCGCCTGAGCCTGTGGGACGCCGAGCTCACCGGCTCCATCACCACGACGGCCGGAAGGATCACGTTCACCGCCTTCGTCCACGACGAGCTCTTCGTCGCCGACGCCACCGCGACCGGGGGCGAGCAGGTCCGGTGGACGTTCCATCCGGAGGCGGCCGACAGCCCGCGTGAGGCCTCCGAGGCCCCGCCCTCCGGGTACGTACGCAACCCCGCCTGGACCACCAGGACCACCGGCGAGGTCAGGCAGGTGCTCCAGGCGCTGGCCGGCGGCGGGCAGACGGCCACCGCCTACCGGCAGAGCGGCGGCCTCCTGCTGCTCAGCGTCGCCCACAGCTTCCCGTCGAACACCGCCGCCGAAGCCGCCTGCCTCGCCAAGGTGCGGGACGCGGGGCCGTACCAGAGCCTGAGAAGCGAGCATCAGGCCTGGTGGCACGCCTTCTACCCCAAGAGTTTCCTCAGCCTCCCCGACGAGCGGCTGCAGTCCTTCTACTGGATCCAGCTGTACAAGACGGCGAGCGCGACGCGGGCCGGCGGGCCGGTGATGGCGACCACCGGGCCGTGGCTGGAGCCCACGCCGTGGCCGGGCGTGTGGTGGAACCTCAACGTGCAGCTCGAGTACTGGCTGATCCACGGGTCCAACCACCTGGAGCTCGATTCGGTCACCACCACCCTCGATCGGAACCGGCAGCGGCTCGTCGACAACGTGCCGAGCGCCTACCGCGCCGACTCCAGCGGCGTGGGGCGCAGCTCGGACATGTTCGCCACCAGGAGCGTCGGGACGCCCGGCAGCGGCGCCGAGGTCGGCGACCTGACCTGGGCGTTGCACAACGTGTGGCTGTCCTACCGGCACACCATGGACGACACGCTGCTGCGCGACACGCTGTTCCCGCTGCTCAGGCGGGCGATCAACTACTACCTGCACTTCCTGCGGACCGAGGGCGACGGCAGGCTGCACCTGCCCAGCACGTTGTCTCCCGAGTACCCGGTGGTGCCGCCCAAGGACACCAACTACGACCTCGCGCTCATCAGGTGGGGCTGCCAGACGCTGCTCGACGCGGCGGCCAGGCTCGGCGTCGACGACCCGCTCAAGCCCAGGTGGCAGAGCACGCTGGCGAACCTGACGCCCTATCCGACGGACGGCAACGGGTACATGATCGGCGCGAGCACGCCGTACAGCCAGTCGCACCGGCACTACTCGCACCTGATGATGATCTACCCGCTGTACCTGGTCACGTGGGATCAGCCGGCGAGCCGTACCCTCATCGAGCGCTCGATCGCGCGCTGGCACGCGGTCACCGGCGCGCACCGCGGCTACAGCTACACCGGCGCGGCCTCCATGTACGCGAGCATGGGCCGCGGCGACACCGCGCTCGGCTACCTGACGTGCTTCTTCGACCCGGCCACGTCCTACCCGTGCCGCGCCAACACCCACTACACCGAGGCGGGCCCGGTCATCGAGACCCCGCTGTCGGCCTCGCAGAGCATCCACGACATGCTCTGCCAGAGCTGGGGCGGCGTGATCCGGGTCTTCCCCGCCGTGCCGTCCGCGTGGCCCGACGTGACCCTGCACGACTTCCGCACCCAGGGCGCCTTCCTGGTCTCGGCGGTACGGCAGGCGGGGACGACCCGGTTCATCCGCGTACGCAGCCTGGCCGGTGAGCCGCTCAAGCTGCGCCACGGCCTGCCCGGCCCGCCCACCGCGACCCTGGACGACGGCACCCCGGCCCAGGTCACCGACCTGGGCGGCGGAACCGTGCAGATCGTGCTGGCCAAGGACCGCGAGGTGCTCCTGCACACGGGGCCGCGGCCGCCGCTGGTCGTCGACCGGGCGCCGATCTCCAGGCCGGGCGCGCGCTGGGGCCTGCCGGGGACGCCGTCGCCGCCGGGCCGCCACGAGGCCGAGAACGCGCTGATCTCGCAGGGCGTGGTGGAGTCGAACCACGCCGGGTTCTCCGGCTCGGGCTTCGTCAACCTGGACAACCTCGTGGGCTCGTACGTGGAGTTCACCGTCGCCGCTGCGGGCGCGAGCACGCTCACGATCGGCTTCGCCAACGGCACCACGAGCGGCAGGCCGATGACCGTCACCGTGGACGGCGCCGCCGCCGGGTCGCTGGACTTCCCGCCCACCGGGGCGTGGACGACCTGGCGGACGGTGTCGCTCCCGGCCCGGCTCGGCACGAAGGTCCGGCTCACCTCGGCCACCGCGAGCGGCGGGCCCAATCTCGACTACCTCGACGTGGCCGCCTCCGGCACCGACTACCAGGCCGAGGACGCGGTCATCACGCAGGGCGCGGTGGAGTCGAACCACGCGGGCTTCACCGGCTCCGGCTTCGTCAACCTGGACAACGTCGTGGGCTCGGCGGCCGAGTTCACCGTCACGGGCGGCGGGACGCGGACGATCACCGTCAGGTTCGCCAACGGCACCGCCGTCGCGCGCCCCATGGACGTGCTCGTCGACGGCGTGCGGGCCGGAGCGCTCACCTTCCCGCCGACCGGCGCGTGGACGACCTGGCACACGCTCTCTCTCCAGGCGCAGCTCGGCACCAAGATCAAACTCGTGTCCACGTCCGCCAACGGCGGTCCCAACCTCGACAAGATCACTATCGGATAGGCAATCATGGAACTGTCACGCCGCCAGCTCGCGATCCTCTTCGGCGCCGCCGCCACGGCGCCGCTCCTGACCGCCCGCCCCGCTTTCGCCGCGCCGACCCTCCTTCCGCCCGGCCAGACCTGGCAGCAGATGTGGTCGCCCACCGCGCGCGGCGACGGCATGCGCGCCTGGGAGTCGATCGAGGACGACCGGGCCGACTCCCACACGTCGGCCGCGCCGCACATCTTCCCCGAAGGCGACAACTTCCGCTTCAACATGCACACGGTCGACCGCGACACCAGCACCGACCGCCAGCGCCACGAGGTCACGGGCAACCGCACCCCGAGCGGCCACCTGCAGTGGAGGTCGGGGGAGTTGTGGCGGGTCACGTACTCGATGTTCATCCCGGCCACGCTCAAGGCCACCACGTCCTTCACCCACATCTTCCAGACCAAGATGCCGGGCAGCGGCACCGCGCCCATCACCGTCACCTCGCTGCGCCGGGTGGACGGCAGACAGACCATCGAGCACAAGGTCTTCGAGCCGAACATCCTGGTCGGCCGGACCGACCTCGCGCCCCTGCACGACAAGTGGATCGACATCGACTACGAGATCAAGATCGGTGACGGGTCGTCCGGCGCGGTGCGCTGGGTGCTGAGCAGCGGCGGCACGACCGTCGTCGACGCCACCAGGACCGGCGTGGACACCTTCCTCGGCGACCGGGTGCGGCCCAAGTGGGGCATCTACCGCTCGCTGGGCGACACCTCGGGCTCGCTGCAGAACTGCCATCTGCTGCTGACGAACCTGAAGTCGTACAAGGCCGTGCCGGGCGGCGGTGGCAACACCACCCGCTACGAGGCGGAGAACGCGGCGATCTCGCAGGGCGTGGTGGAGTCGAACCACGCGGGTCACTCGGGTACGGGGTTCGTCAACGGTGACAACGTGGCGGGCAGCTACACGGAGTGGACGGTCACCGGGAACGCGGGCCCGGCGACGTTGCGGGTGCGTTACGCGAACGGCACAACGGCCAACCGGGCCGCGGCCATCGCGGTCAACGGCGCCGCGGTGGTGGCCGGCCAGTCGTTCAACGGCACCGGAGCCTGGACCACCTGGGCCACGACCACCCTGCCGATCACGCTCAACGCCGGGGCCAACACGGTCCGGATCACCGCCAACACCGCCAACGGCAACCCCAACCTGGACTACATCGAGGTGACCCAATGAGCAGCCCGTTACCCGGCGGGGCGCTGCGCGCCGCCGCGCTGTCCCGGCGCGAGGCCCTGCGCACCGCGGCGCTCGGCGCCGGGGCCCTGGTACTCGGGGGCACGCTCCCGGCAATCCTGAGCGAGCGTGCGGCGGCGGCGCGCGCACGTGACACGGGCGCCGGAGTGAGGGGCGGGACCGCGGTCGTGGAGGGCACGGCCGCGGTCTCGCCCTGGGACGAGGTGCCCGCGATCCTGGCCAGGATCGTGCCACCCGCCTTCCCCGACCGGACCTTCCCCATCACCGACTACGGGGCCGTCGGCGACAACAGCACCGACTGCACCGCGGCCTTCCGCAACGCCATCGCCGCCTGCAACGCCGCGGGCGGCGGCCGGGTGCTGGTTCCGGCGGGCACGTTCCGCACCGGCAAGATCCACCTGCTGTCGAACGTGAACCTGCACGTCCAGGGCACGATCCGGTTCCGTACCGACCCGGGCTCCTACCTGCCGCCGGTCTTCACCAGGTGGGAGGGCATCGAGTGCCACAACTACTCGCCCTTCATCTACGCCAACGGCAGGACCAACATCGCGCTCACCGGCACCGGCACCATCGACGGCAACGCCCCGGCGGGCGAGTGGTCCTCGTGGGGCGGCGGCGGCGCCGACCGCGACCGGCTGTGGGGCTGGGGCGCCGGCGACCACCCGGTGGAGCAGCGGGTGTTCGGTTCCGGCACGAAGCTGCGCCCGAACATGATCGGCCTCTACAACTGCACGAACGTCCTGGTGGAGAACCTCAGCCTGCGCAACCCCGCGATGTGGACGCTGCACCCGGTCTACTGCACGAACGTCACCGTCAGGAACGTCACCTTCTACAGCACCAACTCCCAGGGTGACGGCTGCAACCCCGACTCCTGCACCGACGTCTTCATCCACGACTGCCGGTTCAACACCAACGACGACTGCATCCCGGTCAAGTCGGGCCGCGACCGCGACGGCCGCCGGGTCAACCGGCCCTCGCAGAACATCGTGGTGCGCGACTGCAAGTTCTCCGGCCGCTGGGGCGGCATCACCGTCGGCAGCGAGATGTCCGGCGGGGTGCGCAAGGTCTTCGCCGAGGACTGCCAGTGCAACGCCGCCGACTTCCCCGGCCGCTACCCGGTCAAGTACGCGCTGTACGTGAAGACCAGCTTCAACCGGGGCGGCTTCGTCGAGGACGTCCACCTGCGCCGCATCACCGGCCGCAACCTCGAACGCGACGCGGTCTACATCACGATGAACTACGAGACGTCCGGCAGCATCCCGCCCACGGTGCGCAACTTCACCATCGACGCGATGACCGTCACCGGCGGCCGGGCGGCCTTCAACATCGACGGCCGCTCCGCCAGGCACATCCAGAACGTGACGATCTCCAACAGCACCTTCACCAACATGACCAATTCCGGAAATGTCGCAAACAATGTCGACAACCTCCAGCTGATCAACGTCTTCCACAACGGCCGCGACATCTCCACCACCAACCCGCCCACCGGCACCCGCTACGAGGCGGAGAACGCGGCGATCTCGCAGGGCGTGGTGGAGTCGAACCACGCGGGCCATTCGGGTACGGGGTTCGTCAACGGTGACAACGTGGCGGGCAGCTACACCGAGTGGACGGTCACCGGGAACGCGGGCCCGGCGACGTTGCGGGTGCGTTACGCGAACGGCACAACGGCCAACCGGGCCGCGGCCATCGCGGTCAACGGCGCCGCGGTGGTGGCCGGTCAGTCGTTCAACGGCACGGGCGCCTGGACCACCTGGGCCACGATCACCCTGCCGATCACGCTGAACGCCGGGGCCAACACGGTCCGGATCACCGCGAACACCGCCAACGGCAACCCCAACCTGGACTACATCGAGGTGCAGCAATGAGAGGTGCAGCAATGAGACGCGCCGCCTGGCCGCTGGTCCTCGCCCTCCTGGCCTTCCCCCTCACCGCCGCCCCCGCGAGCGCCACCACCGCCGCCGCCGAGTTCAACGTGCGCGACTACGGCGCCACCGGCAACGGCAGCACCAACGACGACGACGCCATCGACCGCGCCATCAACGCCGCCAGTGCCGCCCCCGGCGGCATCGTCGTCTTCCCCTCGGGCAACTACCGCGCCCGCACCATCCACCTGAAGAGCAACGTGACGATCCGCCTCGACTCCGGCGCGACCGTACGCGCGGCGAGCAGCGGCATGGACGCCCCCGAGCCCAACGCCTTCGACGACTACCAGGACTTCGGCCACAGCCACTTCAACAACTCCCTGTTCGTCGGCCGGGGCGTCAGCAACGTGCACTTCGCCGGCGCCGGCTCGATCGACGGCGACGGCAACCTGTCCACCAGCAACTCGCCGCCCTCCGGCGCGGGCAACAAGGCCATCGCGCTGACCGAGTGCGCGAACGTCAGCATCACCGGCATCACCATCCGCCGCGGCGGCCACTTCATGGCGTTGCTCAACGGCTGCCACGACGTCCTCATCGACAACCTCAAGACCGTCTACGCCGAGAACGGCGTGCGCGACGGCATCAACCTGATCAACAGCTGGAACGTCGTCCTGCAGAACAGCCGGATCGAGGCCAGTGACGACGCGGTGGCACTGAAGAGCGACTTCGCCCTCGGCCACACCTACACCAGCCAGAACGTCCGCGTGCGCGACACCACGATCTACTCCCACGAGAACAACGCGATGCAGTTCGGCTCGGAGACCTGCGGCAACTTCCGCGACATCCGCTTCGACAACATCACCGTGCTCGGCGCGGGCAAGGCCGGCATCGGCATGGTCTCGATGGACGGCGCGATCATCGAGGACGTCCACTACACCAACATCTCGCTGACCAAGACCACCACCCCGATCTTCATGAAGATCGGCGAGCGCAAGCGCTGTCCGGGCTCGCCGCCCGCCGGCCGGATCAGGAACATCCACCTGACCAACGTGACCGGCCACGAGCTCACCGCCCCCGAGCCCTCGGGCACCACCGGCGGACCCGAGCTGACCAGCACCATCACCGGCACGCCCGCCGTCGACATCGGCCCCGGCATCATGCTCGACGGCGTCAAGCTGACCGTCCCCGGCGGCCACCCCGCCTCCGACGCCAATCGTGTGCCCGGCGAGTTTCTGACCAGCTACCCGCCCCGCGACTACGGCACCCGCCCCGCGTTCGGCATCTGGGCCCGTCACGTCCAGGGCCTGACGGTCAAGGGCGAGATGCGCCTCGACCAGAACGACAACCGCCCCGCCTTCATCATCGACGACGGCTCCGGCATCCGCCTCGACGTCATCGCCCAGCGCGGCACCGGCAGCGCCTACGACGTCGGCGTCAGCGGCATCAACGGCTACTCCGTCACCGGCGCCAACACCGCGGGCGGCGCGCTGCGGGTGCGCGCGACGAACTCCACCCCCGTCCCCGGCAACCCCGTCAGCCTGTACGGCGAGGCCGAGGCGGCCACCATCACCGCCCCCATGCAGATCCAGCAGGACCCGGCCGCCTCCGGCGGCTCCTACGTCACCGTCGCGCCGGGCAACAACAGCCAGTCGGCGGCGCCGCCGACCGGTCACGCCACGCTCGGCTTCGCCGTACCCGATCCCGGGTCCTTCAAGGTCTGGGCCCGCGTCATCGCCCCCACGACCGGCGACGACTCGTTCTGGGTGCGCGCGGACGGCGGCGCGTGGACCAACTGGAACACCGTCCCGCTCGGCGCCTCCTGGCACTGGGCCCAGCTCCCCGTCACCTACGACCTGAACGCGGGCACCCACACCGTCACCTTCGCCTACCGCGAGGACGGCGCCCGCCTGGACCGGGTGGCGATCTCCAGCGACCCGTCCTTCACCCCGTCCGACGGCCCGCCCCCGACCGGCTCACGGTATGAGGCGGAGGAGGCGACGATCGCGCAGGGCGTCGTGGAGTCCAACCACGCCGGGTTCACCGGCACCGGCTTCGTCAACGGTGACAACGCCGCCGGGCCCTACGTGGAGTGGACGGTCACCGCCGCCCAGGCGGGCGCCGCGACGCTGGCCTTCCGGCACGCCAACGGCACCACCGTCAACCGGCCGATGGCCGTCTCGGTGAACGGCGGCGCGCCCGTCACCGTGAACTTCCCCGGCACCGGCGCCTGGACCACCTGGACCAACGCCACGCTGAGCGCGCAGCTCAACGCCGGTGCGAACACCGTCAGAGCCACCTCCACCACCGCCAACGGCGGACCCAACCTCGACCACCTCGCCGTGACCGGCCCGTAGAGGAGCGCGAATGTCCCGAGCCCCGCGTGCGGCCTTACTGGCCGTCCTCACGCTCATCCTCGGCATGCTGGTCGCCGTACCGGCGCGGGCCGAGCTTCAGCACCCGCGCCAGGCGTTCCTGCGCTCGTCCGTCGGCGGGCTGTTCCTGCACTGGGGCATGCGCACCTCGCCCCAGCACACGAGCTGCGGCGCCTGGGAGGCGGCCGTCACCGGCGGCGGCTGGAACCCGGACTATTGGGTCCAGGAGGCCAAGAAGCTGCACACGCAGTACATCGTGCTGGCGACCTTCCACTCGCGGCTGGGGTACGCGCGGCCGTACCCGAGTGCCGTGCCCGGCTCCTGCCGTACCAGCAGAGACCTGCTCGGTGAGCTCATCGACGCCGCCGACGCGCAGGGCGTGAAGGTCATCCACTACATGACCGACGACCCGCAGTGGTGGAACGAGGGGCTCGGCTCCGGCCAGTCGTGGCTGAACTCCGCGGCCTACTCCAGCTACAAGGGCCGCAACGTGGACCTGCACACACGCGACGGCTTCGGCGAGTTCAGCTACGACCAGTTCGTCGAGCAGCTCACCCGCTACCCGAAGCTGGCCGGGTTCTGGATCGACAACGACAACGCCTACTGGGAGCGCAACGGCCTCTACGAGCGCATCCGGCGCGAGCGGCCCGACATGACGCTGTCGAACAACAACGAAGACACGCCGATCATGGACATGATCAGCAACGAGCAGAAGACCGGCATGACGCCGAACTACGACTATCCGCAGGCGGTCTACACGGCGGCGCCGCGCCTCATCGAGGCCGACTTCAAGCTGCCGACCAGCGGCCCGTGGTGGTACGGCGGCTCCGACCAGGCCGTCGACTACAAGCTGACGCTCGGCCGCCTGATCACCAACGCCGGATCCTCGGTCAAGGCGCTCATGGCCGAGACGCCGATGAAGGCCGGGCGCATGCCACCGGCCCAGGAGAGCTTCAACAACTTCGCCCATACCTACCTGGAGGCGATCTGGGAGTCGCTGTCCGGGACCGAGGGCGGCGGCTACATGTACGGCGGGCTCGACCCGGGCTTCTGGAACAACGGCGCGCACGGCGTGACCACGATCAGCAAGACCAACCCGAACCTGCACTACATCCACGTGATCAACCGGCCGTCGGGCAGCACGCTGTCCTTGCGCGACAACGGATACAAGATCAGCTCGGTGGTGAACCTGCGCACCGGCGCGCCGGTGAGCTTCACGCAGGCCAACGGGACGCTCACGCTGAGCGGCGTGTCCGGCTGGGACCCGTACGACACGGTCTTCAAGGTCGTCTCCGCCGGCCGGGAGGGCATTCACACCGGCGTCACCCTGTCGGCCTCCGCCTCGGCCGGTGGCCATCCGGCCGCCGACGCCGGTGACGGCGACTACCTGACGTACTGGGACGCCACCTCGGCGGGCACGGTGTCGCTCCGCTTCGACCTGGGTTCGCAGCGTCCGGTCCGCTACATCGGGATCAACCAGCGCGAGGACTCCACGACGTACCCGGCCGCGAACTCCGCGCGGATCAACGGCTACCGCGTCTACGTCAGCAACGACGGCACCAACTGGGGCAGCCCGGTCAAGACCGGCAACCTGCCCAACCATCGCGGCGTCCAGTTCATCGACATCCCGCCCACGACCGCCCGGCACGTACGCCTGGAGAAGACCGGCAGCCACGGCATCGCCCGGCTGCGCGTGGACGAGGCGTGGATCGGCGGCGCCTACCCCGGCGGCGGCGCCGAGCCGCCGGAGAACCGCTACGAGGCGGAGAACGCGACGATCTCGCAGGGCGCGGTGGAGAACAACCACGCCGGATACTCCGGCACCGGCTTCGTCAACGGCGACAACCTCGCCGGGCCCTACGTGGAGTGGACGGTCAACGCCGCGCGGGCCGGGAACGCCACGCTGACGTTCGGCTTCGCCAACGGCACCACCTCCGGCCGCCCGATGGACATCACGGTCAACGGGACGCAGGCCGCCGACGAGTTCGCCTTCGACCCGACCGGCGCCTGGACGAACTGGACGGCCCGCACGCTCACGGTGCCGCTGAACGCCGGGTCCAACACGATCAGGGCCACCGCCACCACCGCGGGCGGCGGGCCGAACCTGGACTACCTCGACGTCGAGGCGGCCAGCGGACCCTCACCGACCGACCACCAGGCGGAGGACGCGACGATCTCGCAGGGCGCGGTGGAGTCCAACCACGCGGGCTTCACCGGCGCCGGGTTCGTCAACTACGACAACCTGGTGGGCTCCTACGTGGAGTTCACCGCGAACGCGGCGAGCGCGGGCCCGGTGACGCTCACGCTGCGCTATGCCAACGGCACCACGGCGGGCCGCCCGATGGACATCACGGTCAACGGCGCGCAGGCCGCCGACGAGCTGGCCTTCGACCCGACCGGCGCCTGGACCACCTGGACGACGCGGACGCTCACCGTCCAGCTGAACGCGGGCGCCAACACGATCAGGGCCACCGCCACCACCGCGGGCGGCGGGCCGAACCTCGACCGGATCAGCCTCGGCTGAAGGAGAACGCGTTGAATCCGACAAGACTGCGCGCGGCCGCCGTGGCCGTGCTGCTGGCCGCCACCGGCCTGGCGATCTCCTCCTCGCCGTCCGCGAGCGCCTCCGACAACGGGCTGTCGATCCGGCCCGCGATGGGCTGGAGCAGCTGGAGCTTCGTACGCCGCTGGCCGGACGAGGCCAAGATGAAGGCCCAGACCGACGCCATGGTCAGCAGCGGCCTGCCGGCCAAGGGCTACGTCTACATCAACCTCGACGACTTCTACCAGAAGTGCGACGCCAACGGCTTCCTGGTCGACGGCTTCGGCCGCTGGCAGGTGGACGCCGCCAAGTTCCCCTCCGGGATCAAGGCGCTGGCCGACTACGTGCACTCCAAGGGGCTGAAGTTCGGCTTCTACGTCACGCCCGGCATCGCCAAGAACGCCGTCACCCGCAACACCCCGGTCGAGGGTACGAGCTACCGCGCCGCCGACATCGCCGACACCGGCGCGAGCATGCACAAGAACTACAACTGCAAGAACATGTACCGGCTGAAGTGGTCGCATCCGGGCGCGCAGGCGTTCATCAACTCCTGGGCCAACCAGATGGCCTCGTGGGGCGTGGACTACCTCAAGATCGACGGCGTGGACGCCACGACGATCGCCGACGTCGAGGGCTGGGACAAGGCGCTGCGGCAGACCGGCAGGCCGATCAACTTCGCCCTGTCCAACAACCTGCCCATCGCCCAGGCCACCACCTGGAAGCGGCTGGCCAACAGCTGGCGTACGCAGGGCGACGTCGAGTGCTACTGCGGCCCCGGCCCGAACGGCTCCGGCTACCCGCTCACCACCTGGGCCAAGATCACCAGCCGCTTCGCCTCCGCCGCCGCGTGGCAGCAGTACGCCGCGCCCGGCGGCTGGAACGACCTCGACTCCCTGCAGATCGGCAACGGCGACCAGATGGGCATCAACGCCGACCAGCGGCGTTCCCACCTGACGTTGTGGGCGATGGCCGCCTCGCCGCTGCTGCTGGGCAGCGACCTGACCGCGCTCACCTCGACCGACCTGGCCATGCTCGCCAACGAGCGGCTCATCGCGGTCAACCAGGACGGCGTCGCCGCCGATCGCATTGTGAACAGCGGCGTCAACCAGGTCTGGCGTAAACGGGAGTCGAACGGCGACTACATCGTGGCCCTGTTCAACACCGGAACCTCGGGCAACTCAACGGTCAGCGTGAACTGGTCGCAGGTCGGCTTCTCCGGCGCCGCCGAGGTGACGAACCTGTGGTCCGGCGCCGCGGAGGGCACCGTCTCCTCCTCCTACAGCGCCACCCTGCGCCCCGGCGAGACCCGCCTGATCAGGGCCAGGCCCACCTCCGGCACCGTCACCCGCCTGGAGGCCGAGCAGGCCGTGATCACCCAGGGTCTCGTGGAGTCCAACCACGCCGGATACTCCGGCACCGGCTTCGTCAACTTCGACAACGTCACCGGCAGCGGCATCGAGTTCACCGCCAACGCCGCCCGTGCCGGCACCGCGACGCTCACCCTGCGCTTCGCCAACGGCACCGCCGTCAACCGCCCGATGAGCATCTCCGTGAACGGCGGCGCCCCCGTCACCCGCGACTTCCCCGGCACCGGCGCCTGGTCCACGTGGGTCAACGCGCCGATCACCGCCGAGCTCAACGCCGGGGCCAACACGATCAAGCTGGTCGCCACCACCGCGAACGGCGGCCCGAACATCGACCACCTGGACGTGCCGGCCCCGACGGCGCCGAGCTCGGAGTATCAAGCGGAGAGCGCGGCCATCTCCCAAGGGGTGGTCGAGTCCAACCACGCCGGCTTCACCGGCACCGGCTTCGTCAACCTCGACAACCTCGCCGGCTCCTACGTGGAGTTCACCGTGAGCGCCGCGACCGCCGGGCCGCGGCCGCTCACGATCCGCTTCGCCAACGGGACCACCGCGGGCAGGCCGATGGACGTCCTCGTCAACGGCGTGCTCGCCGCCGACGAGAAGCCCTTCGACCCCACCGGCGCGTGGACCACCTGGGTGGAGACGACGGTGACCGCCGACCTTCAGGCGGGGGCCAACACCGTCCGCCTGCTGTCCACCACCGCCACCGGAGGGCCGAACCTGGACCGGATCACACTCGGCTGACCGGCGCGTGGGCGGTCCGCCGATCCAGCAGGACCGCCCACGCCAGCACGGCCAGCGTGGGCACCATCAGGCCCGCGCTCACCCACATCGGGGCGCGGAAGCCGAACCCGGCGTCGAGGGCCAGCCCGCCGAGCCCGGGACCGGCGGCGGCCCCCACGTTGAACGCGGCCGTGGCGAACGCCCCCGCCAGGGTGGGCGCCCCGGCCGCGAGCTGGTAGGCGCGCGAGGTCAGGGCCGGTGCCAGCCCGAAGGCCAGCAGCCCCTGCGCGAACACCAGCGTGACCAGCACCACCGGGTTGCCCCCGGCCAGGGCGAGCACCGCCCATCCGGCGGTCAGCGCGGTCATGCCGAAGCCGAGGACACGCATGGGCTGCGCGTCACCCAGCCGTCCGCCGATCGTGATGCCCAGGAACGCCCCCGCGCCGAACAGCACCAGCATGCCGGGCACCCACCCCTCGCCGAGCCCGGCCACCTCGGTGACCATGGGCGCGAGGAAGGTGAAGGCGCAGAAGGTGGCGCCCTGGACGAGCGCGTTCAGCAGGTAGGTGACCACGACCCGCCGATCGGCCAGCGCCCGCAGCTCGGCGCGCACCCCGGTCCGCACCTCGCCACCACCGTCCGCGACAGCGGCACCTCCCGCCGGGGAGGCGCCCCCTGCCGCGGAAGAGCCTTCTGGCCGGGAAGAGCCTTCCGGCCGGGAAGGGCCCGTGGACGCGGTACGGCGGGCCGTACCGGAGGGCAGGGCGCGCAGGATGGCCACCGCGGACAGGGCCGACAGGACGGCGACGGCCCAGAAGGCCGAGCGCCACCCCCACAGCTGACCGAGCACCGCGCCCGCCGGGACCCCCGCGACGCAGGCGACGGTCACGCCGCCCACGACGATGGCCAGGGCCCGCGCCCTGGCCCGGACCGGCACCATGGCGACCGCCGCGGCGGCGGCCACGGCCCAGAACCCGGCGTTGGCCAGCGCCGAGACGACGCGGGCCGCGAGGAGTACGGCGTAGTCGGGGGTGAGGGCCGACACCACGTGGGCGGCGGCGAAGACGGACAGGAACAGCACCAGCGAGCGCCGCCGCGGCCAGTGCAGGGTGGCGGCGGCCAGGACGGGTGCGCCGACCACCATTCCGATGGCGAAGGCCGAGGTCAGCAGACCGGCCTGGGACAGGGACACGCCGAGGTCGGCGGAGATGTCGGGCAGCAGCCCGGAGAGCATGAACTCCGAGGTGCCCTGGGCGAAGACGGCGAGGCCGAGGATGAAGACCGCCACAGGCATGGCAGTGAGACTCCCGAGTGAGAGACGGACAGGACCATAACGGCGGTCCCGGTCACGCCATCCGCGCACGCCGCGCGGGCATGCGGAGGCCGACCACCGGAGCGCCGGTGGTCAGCGTCTGTCGGACTCGGGGCTGGACATAGACAGGTGACCCTAGTCGGCGATGTCCGGGAACGCAAGGAAACGGGTGTGGACGCGGCGGGCCTCGGGGGAGTGTTCGGCGCTGTCGCCGTAGCGCATGACCAGCGCCACGTACTCCTCGAAGAACTCCGCGAGCTGCGTCAACGTGACCGTGATCGTGCCGCGGGAGAAGGGGAAGGCGTCACCCCAGCCGCCCGGCTCCGACGTGGCCAGAGCGTGGCGGAACGCGGCGATGTCCTCACTATAGGCGCGGGCCTGGAGCTCGTCCATGACCGCGCGGGTCTGCTCGTCCTGTTCGCTGCGGCGGGGGAAACGAAGGTCGGCGCGGACGTGGCGCCACCAGCGCTCGCGTCCGCGCGCCTTCTCCGGCACCTCCTCGACGAAGCCGTGCTTGGCCAGCTCGCGCAGGTGGTAGCTGGTGGCGCCGGTGTTGAGGTCGAGATCGCGGGCCAGGTCGGCGGAGGTGGCGGGGCCGTGGGCGCTGAGGTGATCCAGGATGCGCTGGCGGCGGGGGTGGGCGAGCGTCCGCAGCGCTTCGAGGTCGGTCAGCGTGCGTACCTCATGATCGGCCATGGGCGTCAACCTACCTGATTTCTGTGCATTGTTTCCCGTCCTCATCTGCGTTTTCGCGCTGCCCTGTGCACAGTCCAGCTTGCACAATCTGTTGTGCACAAGTCATTGTGTACCCATGCACACGCTTGAGAGAACCGGCGTCGCGCCGGTGCGCGCATCCCGGCGCACGCTCGCCGGAGCCGTCGCCTTAGTGGCCGTCGTGGCCGTGGCCTGCGCCGCCTGGCTGTTCGAACGCCCGCCCGCGGTGGCGGGCACCGGCGCTCCGGCCGGGGAGTTCAGCGCCGCCCGCGCCTGGCCGCACCTGGAGAAGATCGCCACCGGCGGTCCCACGCCGATCGGCTCGCCCGGCGGCGACCGCATCCGCGACTACCTGCTCGCCCAGCTGACCGCGCTCGGCCTGAAGCCCGAGGTCCAGACCGGGGTGGGGGCCCGCTCGTTCGGTTCGGAGATCACCTCCGGCCTGGCCGAGAACGTCGTGGCCGTCATCCCCGGCAGCGCCTCCACCGGCAGGGTCGTGCTCGCCGCCCACTACGACTCCACCACCACGACCCCCGGCACCAGCGACGACAAAGCCTCCGTCGCCGCCATCCTGGAGATCGTCCGCGCGCTCACGTCCTCCGGGCAGCAGCCGCGCAACGACCTGGTCATCCTGCTCAGCGACGGCGAGGAGCCCGGCCTCATCGGCGCCGAGGCCTTCGCCGCCCACCACCCGCTCGCCAAGGACGGCGGCGTGGTCGTCAACCTGGAGGGACCCGGCAACAGCGCGCCCTCCGCCGTCTACAACGTCACCCCCGGCGGCACCGGCCTCGTGCACGCCCTGTCCTCGATGCCGCACCCGGTGGGGGAGTCCGCCCTCATCGGCATCTACCGGCAGACCGGCTTCCACTCCGACCTGACCACGCTGGAGGAACACGGCTTCATCGGCGTCGACCTCGGCACCGCCGGCGGCCGCGCCTACTACCACCACCCGCGCGACACGGTCGAGAACTTCGACCCCGCCGTGCTGCAGATGCACGGCGACAACGGCCTCGCCCTGACCCGCGCCGCGCTCGCCGCCGACCTGCCCGCCCAGCGCGTGCCCAGTGACGCCGCCTTCTTCTCCGCCTTCGGCGTCGTCTTCGCCTACCCCGGCGGGTTCGTCGCGCCGCTCGCGGCGCTGGGCGTCCTGGCCGTGCTCGGCCTCGCCGTCCTGGCCCGGGTACGGCGGGCCGCCACCCTGCCCAAGATGGGCCTGGCCACGCTGGCCGGAGCGGCGCCCGTCGCCCTGGCCTACCTCCTGGGCGACCGCGTGTGGCAACTGCTGACCATGATCCAGCCCGGGTACGCGGGGATGGTGTTCGGCGAGCCGTACCGGCCGGATCTGTACCGGCTGGCGCTCATCGCGATGGCCGTGGCCCTGGTCTGGGGCTGGTACGCGCTGCTGCGGCGATGGCTCGGCACGGCGGCGCTCACCGTGGGCTCGCTGGCCTGGCTGGCGGTCGCGGGCGCCGCGCTCGCCGGCGTGATGCCCGGCATGTCCTACTACGGCGCCATCCCCGCGCTGGCCGGCGGGCTCGCCGGGATCGCCGCGCTCCTGCTGGAGCCGGCCCGGCCGCACGCCGCCCTGGCCGTGCGGGCCGTGGCCGCCGCCGCGGGCGTCGTGCTGCTGACCGTCGGGGCGCGCACGTTCGCGGCCTTCGGCCTGGCGCTGGCCGCGGTGGCGGTGGTCCTGCTCGTGCTGGCCGCCTACTCCGCGCTTCCGCTGCTGGCTGAGGTCACGCCCGCCACACGTGGTCCGCGGGGGCGGCTGCGTGTGGCGCTGGGCCCGCTGACCGCCACGGCGCTGGTGTTCGTGCTGATCGGGGGCGGGCTGATCCACGACCGCTTCGACGAGCGATACCCGCAGGCCGCTCATCTGGCCTACGTGCTCGACACCGCCACCGGCGCCGCGAGCTGGATCACCGCCGACGACCGTCCGCACCCCTGGGCCGCCGCCCTCACCCCCCAGGCGCCCGGGGAGTGGAAGGTGCCCCTGCCGTACGGCATGCGCCCCGCCCACGCGGGCACGGCCGAGGCGGCGAAACTGCCCGCGCCCGAGGTGAGCGTGCTGAGCCGGCGGCAGGAGGGCGCCGACACCATCACCCGGGTCCGCGTACGCTCCCAGCGCTCGGCCTACCAGGTCAACCTGCACGCCGACCGGCCCGCCACCGCGGGCGTCATCCGGGTGGCAGGGCGGCCCGGCGTGCCGTTCCCCGAGCCGGAGAGCGCGCCGCGCCCGGGGGCGGCCTGGCCGTTCGAGGCGCAGTTTTTCGCGCCGCCCGGCGACGGGGTGGAGTTCGAGCTGCGGACCAGGGGCGCGCCCCGGCTCGTGGCCAGCGACGTCACCATCGGCCTCGACGGCCTGACCGGCTACCGGCCCAGGCCCGCCGGCGTGGACCTCAGCTCCTCGACCGGCGGCCTGCCCACCGACTCCGTCACCGTCGTGGGAAGGATCCAGACGCCGTGACGGTTGCCAGAGATCGTGGACATCACTGACGTCGTGGTCATCGGCGCCGGGCAGGCGGGCCTGTCCGGCGCCTACTTCCTGCGCCGCTTCGGCCTGGACACCGTGGTGCTCGACGCGGAGGAGGGGCCGGGCGGCGCGTGGCGGCACCGATCACCGTCGCTGACCATGGACAAGATCCACAGCATCTTCGACCTGCCGGGCGTCCCGCAGGAGGAGCACCAGGACGGCGCCGCCCCCGCCCGCGAGGTGGTGCCCGCCTACTACGGCGCCTACGAGGCGGAGATCGGCCTGGACGTGCTTCGCCCGGTCCGCGTCACCGCGGTCGGCCGCGGCGGCGACGACCGTCTCGTGGTGGCCACCTCCCGCGGCGACTGGGCCGCGCGGGCCGTGGTGAACGCCACCGGCACCTGGACCCGCCCCTACTGGCCCTACTACCCGGGCGGCGGCGGCTTCCGGGGCCGCCAGATCCACTACGCCGGCTACCGGGGTCCGGGGGAGTTCGCCGGGCGGCGGGTGGCCGTCGTCGGCGGCGGCGCCTCGGCCATGCACGTGCTGGCGGAACTGGCCGACGTCGCCGCGGGCACGCGCTGGTTGACCAGGCGCGAGCCGGTCTGGCGCGACGACCCGTTCGGCGAGGTCGCCAGGCGAGACGCGGTCGCCCTGGTCGAGGAGCGGGTGCGCGCCGGGCTGCCGCCGCAGAGCGTGGTCAGCGTCACCGGGCTCAGCTCCACCCCGGTGATCAGGGCGGCGCGCGAGAAGGGCGTGCTGAACCGGCTGCCGATGTTCGCCCGCATCACCCCCGGCGGGCTCACCTGGGCGGACGGGCGGCACGAGCGGGTGGACGCCATCGTGTGGGCCACCGGTTTCCGCTCCGCCCTCGACCACCTGGCCCCGCTGCGGCTGCGCGAGCCCGGCGGCGGCATCAAGGTCGAGGGCACCCAGGTGGTCAGGGAGCCGCGCCTGCAGCTCGTCGGCTACGGGCCCTCGGCCAGCACCATCGGCGCCAACCGGGCCGGGAGAACCGCCGCGGGCAACATCCGGCGCCTCCTGGCGGCGCGCACGCTTCTATCCGCCTAGTTTCCCCTTGGTCGTTGACCGGGCCTTCGACGGCTGGCTTGGATGGGGGTCAGACACCCGATGTCTGCCCGCTGCGGTAAGGAGCCTGTCGTGCGCCCCATCCTCGCTGTCCTTCTGTTAGCCGTCGCGCTGGCCGTACCGGTCCAGCCGGCTTCGGCGGAAAAGGTCGGAGCTGCCTTCAACCATCCCGGTGTCCTGGTCAGCCGGGCCCAGCTCGACCACGTCAAGGCCAACCTCGGCGCCGAGCCCTGGAAGTCGGCGTGGGCGGCGTTGCGCGCCAGCTCGTTCGCCTCGCTGTCCTACACGCCGAAGCCGCGCGCCAACGTCGAGTGCGGCCCGTCCTCCAACCCCAACAACGGCTGCTCCGACGAGCGCAACGACGCGATGGCCGCCTACACGCACGCCCTGCAGTGGTACCTGACCGGCGACGACCGCCACGCCAAGAAGGCCGTCCAGATCATGGACGCCTGGTCCGCCGTGATCACCCAGCACACCGGCCACAACGCCCGCCTGCAGACCGGCTGGGCCGGGGCGTCGTTCTCCCGGGCCGCCGAGCTCGTCAAGCACACCTACACCGGCTGGGCCAACGCCGGCCGCTTCGCCACCAAGCTGCGCACCGTCTACCTGCCGATCGTCATCGCGGGCAGCCCCAACACCAACGGCAACTGGGAACTGATCATGACGGACGCGGCGATCGGCATCGCCGTCCACCTCGACGACCGCGCCGCCTTCGACCGCGCGGTCACCACCTGGCGCGGCCGCCTGGCCGCCTACGTCTACCTGACCACCGACGGCTCCCTGCCCAAGCAGGCGCCCGGCAGCAGGTACGACACCCGCGACGAGCTCATCGGCTACTGGTACGGCCAGACCACCTTCGTCAACGGCCTGGCCCAGGAGACCTGCCGCGACTTCGGCCACACCGGCTGGGGCATCGCCGCCGCCGTACACGTGGCGGAGACCGCCCGCCACCAGGGCCTCGACCTGTACGCGGAAGGCAAGGACCGGCTACGTCACGCGATGGGCTTCCACGCCGGCCTGCAACTGGGCGAGCCGGTGCCGTCCTGGCTCTGCGGCGGCTCGGTGAAGCTGGGGCTCGGCCCTACGTTCGAGGTGGGCTTCAACGCCCTGCGCAACCGCATGGGCATCGGCATGGCCCGTACGCAGCGGCTGGTCGAGCAGAGCCGCCCGGCGGGGGTGAGCCACTTCCTCGGCTGGGAGACGCTCACCCACGCGAACAACCCGGCCTAGTGGTAGGCGTGGACGACGGCGTGGCCCTTGCCCTTGCCGATCAGCCACTTGTTGACCGGTGTGGTCACCAGGAAGGCGACGACGAAGGCGAAGGCCAGCGCGCCCCAGAACAGCCATGAGGCCAGCCCGGCGTCCATGGCGCCGGGCACGATCACCATGACGCCGTTGTCCACGATCTCCATCACGAGGATCGACACCGTGTCGGCGGCCAGCGCCACCTTCAGCGCCTGCTTGAAGGTCAGGCCCGCCTTGAGCACGCCGACCATGGTCAGGGCGTAGCCGAACACGAACGCCAGGCCGACGGCCAGGGCGATGGTGGCCACGTTGCCCCAGCCGAGCGCGGTGCCGATCACCATGCCCAGCACCTCGCCGATGGCGCACCCGGTGAGGCAGTGCAGCGTGGCAAGCGCCGCCATCTTCCAGGTCGTCGCGCCATGCCCGTGCGCGCCGTGTCCGTGCTCGGGGTGAGCGCCGTGTGCGCCGTCCGCGTCATGGGCACCGTGCGCGCTGTGGCCGCCGTGCTCTCCGTGCGCCGCGTGGTCACCGTGTTCGTGGTGGCCCTGGTGTTCCTGGTGCGTGGACATGCTTGAAGCTCCGTTCGTCAATCTGCGCGGGTCACGGTATACCCCTGTGGGGTAACGGAGCAAATGTGGCCGCGCTGGCTACTATAGGAAGTAGTAAAAAGTGCCGCGCCGGCGGGGTGCGGTCACGCAGCGTGATGTAGCGTGCACGCCATGACCTGGAGGCCGTTCGTGGCGCTCATGGTCGTGCTCACCCTCCTGTGCATGGCCGGACCGCACGCGCACGCCGACACCCCGCAGCCCGCCGGGGTGTCCGGCTGCGACACCGGCACGCATCCGCACGAGCACGAGGCCTCCTGCGACGCGCCCGCCGCGCAGCAGCCCGCCGTCGACGCGCCCGCGCCCGGTCAGCAGGGCCGCTGCGCCGCCGCGCCGGTCCCGGCCGTCCCGCCGTCCCCGGCCCAGCCGTCCGTACGGCCCGCCGCCCTGCTCGCCCTCCTGTGCGTGAGCCGGATGTAGAAGCGCCCCCGGCGCGTCCATCCGTACCTCAGCACAGGAGAGAACAAGTGGATATATCAGGACTTGTGGGCAACACCCCGGTGTTGTGGGTGCCCGAGCTCTGGTCGGGCGGCGAGCGCGGCTTCTGGGCCAAGCTCGAGGGCTACAACCCCGGCGGCATCAAGGACCGCCCCGCCCTGCACATGGTGGCCGAGGCCCGCAGGCGCGGCGACCTGCGGCCCGGCGCCCCGATCATCGAGTCGACCAGCGGGACGCTCGGCCTCGGGCTGGCGCTGGCCGGAGTGGTGCACGGCCATCCCGTCACGCTCGTGGCCGACCCGGGCATGGAGCCGCTGATGCGCCGCCTGCTGCTCGCCTACGGGGCGCGGCTGGAGATCGTGGCCGAGCCGTACCGGGAAGGGGGCTGGCAGGCCGCGCGGCGCGCCCGCGTGCGCGAGCTCATGGCGGGCGAGCCCGGCGCCTACTGCCCCGACCAGTACGCCAACCCCGACAACGCGGCCGCCTACGCCGGGCTCGCCGCCGAGCTGACCGCCCAGCTCGGCCGCGTCGACGTGCTCGTCTGCAGCGTCGGCACCGGCGGGCACAGCGCCGGGATCCACCGCGTGCTGCGCGCGCACAGCCCGGACGTGCGGCTGGTCGGCGTGGACACCGTCGGCTCGGCCATCTTCGGCCAGCCCGCCGGGCCGCGCCTGATGCGGGGCCTCGGCAGCAGCATCCATCCCGCCAACGTCGCCTACGACGCCTTCCGCGAGGTCCACTGGGTGGCGCCCGCCGAGGCCGTGTGGGCCTGCCGCCGCCTGGCCGCCGCCCGCTACGCCACCGGCGGGTGGAGCGTCGGCGCGGTCGCGCTGGTCGCCTCGTGGCTGGCCCGGCGCGAGCCGCCGGGCACCCGCATCGCCGCCGTCTTCCCCGACGGCCCCGAGCGCTATTTCGACACCGTGTACGGCGACGCCTACTGCGCCGAGCACGGCCTGCTCGACACCAAACCCGAGCCGGAACCGGACGAGCTGCCCCACCCGGCTGCCGCGGAAGCCGGGCGCTGGACCCGCTGCGCCATTGTCACCCGCCCGGCGGGAGCGACGTCGTGATGTCCGGCTACAGCAGGCCGATCCGGCTGCTCATGATCAACCAGCTGACCATCAACGTCGGCTTCTACATGCTCATGCCGTACCTGGCCGCCCACCTCACCGGCGACCTGGGCCTGGCGGTGTGGGCGGCGGCGCTGGTGCTCGGCGTGCGCAACCTGTGCCAGCAGGGACTGTTCCTGCTCGGCGGCAGCCTGGCCGACCGGCTCGGCTACAAGCCGATGATCCTCACCGGCCTGCTCCTGCGCACGGCCGGGTTCGCGATGCTCGGCCTGGTCGAGGCGGTGCCCGCGCTGCTGGCCGCCTCCGCGCTGACGGGCCTGGCCGGCGCGTTCTTCAACCCCGCCGCCCGCGCCTACCTGGCCCAGGAGGCGGGGGAGCGGAAGGTGGAGGCGTTCGCGCTGTTCAACGTCTTCTACCAGACCGGCATCCTGGCCGGGCCGCTCGTCGGGCTGCTGCTCAACGCCGTCGCCTTCCGCCTGACCTGCCTGAGCGCGGCGGCGCTGTTCGCGGTGCTCGCGCTCGCCCAGGCCAGGGCGCTGCCGGCGCGGCGGGGCAGCCGGGCGGACGCGGACGTCTCGATACTGGCCGACTGGCGCGGCGCGCTCGGCGACCGGGCGTTCTGCCTGTTCGCGCTGGCCATGACGGGCTCGTACGTGCTCGGGTTCCAGGTCTATCTCAGCTTGCCGCTGGCCGTACCGGAGCAGGCGGTGTGGATCTTCGTGGTGTCCGGCGCGATGGCCATGCTCGGCCAGGTGAAGGTGACCGCGTGGGCGGCGGCGCGCTGGACGCCCGGACAGGCGATCACCCGCGGGCTGGCGCTGATGGGCCTGTCCTTCGCGCCACCCGGGCTGATGGCGGCCGGGCTCCCCGGCGGGGTGGCGGTGATGGCCGCCACTGTCCTGCTCACGCTCGGCAGCATGATCGTCTACCCCTTCGAGATGGCCACCGTGGCGCGCTTCGGCGGCGAGCGGATCGGCACCTGCTACGGCCTCTACAGCACGGCCTCCGGCATCGGCGTGGCGGCCGGCAACGTGCTGACCGGCGCCGCGCTGGAAGCGGGTCTGGCCTGGTGGGGGCTGGTGGCGGTGGGGCTGGGGTGCGCGGCGGGCGTCCACCTGCTCTGCCGATCCCGTCACGGCTTCTCGACGGAGCGTGTTGTACCGCCCGCCAATACGGGCTAGTGTCCGGGAGACTGGATCTTTTGCCCAGGGGGTTCCGCGATGCAGGTTCCGGGCTACACGGAGATTCGCGAGCTCGGACACGGCGGCACGGGCCAGGTCATGCTGGCCGTGCGGGCGTCGGACGGCTTACCCGTGGCGATCAAGCACCTGTCGCCCGGACTCCGTGAGGACAAGGAGTTCGTCGCCAGGTTCCGCGACGAGGCCAGGGTGATCGGCGCGCTGGACAGCCCGCACACCGCCCGGCTCTACGAGTACGTGGAGGGCGAGGACGACGCCGCGATCGTCATGGAACTGGTCGACGGCATCACCCTGCGCCGCCTGCTCACCCACGAGGGCGCCACCGGCGCCGAGGCGGCGCTGGCCGTCCTCAAGGGCGCCCTCACCGGCCTGGCCGCGGCCCACGGGCTCGGCGTCGCCCACCGCGACTTCAAGCCGGAGAACGTCATCGTCGCCGCCGACGGCGTCAGCAAGCTCGTCGACTTCGGCCTCGCCACCCGCTTCGGCGAGGCCGGCACCTACGTGGGCACGCCGTCGTACATGGCGCCAGAGCAGTGGGAGGACGCCCCCGCCGGGCCCGCCACCGACGTCTACGCCGCCACCGTCGTCTTCTTCGAGTGCCTCACCGGGCACCGCCCGTTCCCCGGCGAGGACGCCGCCGTCCTCGCCTACCAGCACCAGAACGTACCGCCGCCGCTGGCCAACGTGGACGAGCGGGTCAGAGGGCTGGTCGAGCTCGGCATGGCCAAGGACCCGGCCGAGCGGCCCCCGTCCGCGCAGGCCTTCCTGGCCGAGCTGGAGGAGGTGGCGGGCAGGGCGTACGGGAACGGGTGGGAGCGGCGCGGCCGCGCCGGGCTCGGGCTGCTGACCGTCCCGCACATCGCGCTGCTGCCGCTGGTGCCGTCGGCGGGAGCCGAGGTGGCGACCGGGTTCGCGCGCAGCGCGCTGACGCCGGTGGCCAAGTTCGCCATCGCCAGCGGGCTGATCGCGGCCACGGCGGCGGCCGTGGTCTCGGTCTTCGTCATGTGGACCGAGGACCCGCCGATCGAGACCGCGCGCGCGTTACCCCCGGTGAGCTCGGCGCCGTTGTTATCGCCGCCGGCCACCACGCCCTCGCGCACGCCGGGCCCCTCCACCGGCCTACCCTTCTCGCCGCCGATCACCGACGCGGGCGACCGCGCGGGCACCGCCGTACCGCCGGACGAGGTCACCGCGGCGGGGGAGCCGACGCGGACGCTGCGGCCGACCCACGAGCCCAGCCCCACGGCCACGCCGAGCCGCACCCCCGGCAAGACCGCCGAGCCCACCCGCAGCCCCGCCCGCGACACCGGCCCGACCCACGGCCCCGAGCCCACCAAGGACGCGCCCACCAAGGGCGAGCCCACGAAGGCGACCCCACCACCCGCGACGCAGCCCCAGCCCTCCTCGGGCGGCAAGCCCCCGGAGAAGAAGCCCGAGCCGCTGCTGTCGGTGTCGCTGAAGGTCTCCCTGGACCTGCCCGTGCTCAAGGGCGGCAAGCAGTTGCTCGACGCCGACCTCGACCTCGGCCTGGGCAGCAGCCTGCTGGGTATGGCGGTGCTGCCCGGTTCGGTCCTGCTGGGCCGCCACCTCGCCGCGCGGCAGGCCGGCAGGAGCCGCCACCGGCGCGATACCGAATGACCTGATTGCACCTCAACGGCCGCTATCCCCTACTATCTTCGATCGGACAGAGGGCGCCCCCGGCCTGCGGTTAAGGAACGGCGAACCGCCCGTGGGCTCGGTCGAAGGAGAAGCGTGGCGGCTGCGTCACCCGCTGGCGTGCGGCGCGGGCCGCTGTGGAGAAAACTCGCGGCGCTGGCGGCGCTGGCGGCGGTGGTGGCGCTCGCCGTGGCCCCGATACCGGCCTCGGCCAAGCCCAAGCCGACGGTGAAGCAGCTGAAGAAGGAGCTGGCCGCCCTCCAGAAGGAGTCGGACAAGCTCATCACCGACTACTACAGTAGCCGCGTCGAGCTGCAGAAGGTCGACAAGACCGAGAAGGCCGCCCGCGAACGCTTCAAGGGCGCCCAGGCCGTCTACGACCGCGAGGCCACCAACCTCCGCCTCATGGGCACCACCCAGTACATCACCGGCGAGCCCAACCTGGCCAACATGTTCAGCGGCGGCGGCGACCCGGCGTCCCTGCTCAACAGGCTCGCGCTCAACCGCCACATGGTCGACGTCCAGAACGCCAGGCTGCGGGGCTTCGCCCAGGTACGCGATGAGCTCCAGCGCGCCCAGGAGGAGTCGGCGGCCCAGGAGGAGGAGCTGCGCGCGACCGTCGAGGACCTGGAGTCGCGCAAGAAGAAGGCCGAGAAGCTGATCGAGAAGATGCGCGACAAGATCGACCAGCTTCACGACGTGCCCGGCGCCCGCCGCGACGGCACCTTCGTCCCGCAGCTGCCCGCCGGCGAGGACAACATCACCCCGCGCATGCGCCTGGTCAAGCAGCTCGTCCAGGAGCGCTTCGAGGTGCCGTTCGGCATCGGCTGCTACCGCTCGATCCGCGACGGCGGCGAACACCCCCTCGGCCGGGCCTGCGACTTCATGCTCAGCCGCGGCGGCGCCATGCCCTCGGCCGCCGAGATCGCCCGCGGCAACGAGATCTGCGCGTGGGTCGTCAAGAACGCCAAGCGCCTCGGCATCATGTACGTGATCTACCGCCAGCGCATCTGGCACGTGCGCACCGGCCAGTGGCGCACCATGACCGACCGGGGCGGCACCACCGCCAACCACTACGACCACCCCCACATCTCGGTCTACTGAGAACCGGGCGCGTGTACCTTCAGGGTGTGAGCAACCTGGAACGCGACCCTCAGGAGGTCGTCTGCGCGGCGGACGGCGCGACGGGGACGGAGCTGCTCACCGGGCGCGCGGTCCCGCTGGGCGGGCCGCGCGCGATGAGCGTCACCCGCACCCTCCCTCACGTACGGCGCCGCATGATCGGCGCCTGGTGCTTCGTCGACGCCTACGGCCCCGAGACGGTGGCGATGCGGGTGCCGCCCCACCCGCACACCGGGCTGCAGACCGTGAGCTGGCTGGTCGAGGGCGAGGTGCTGCACCGCGACAGCCTCGGCAGCCTGCGGGCGGTCCGGCCGGGCCAGCTCAACCTGATGACCGCCGGGCGCGGCATCTCGCACTCGGAGGAGTCCGCCGAGGGCGGCACGCTGCACGGGGTGCAGCTGTGGGTGGCGCTGCCGGAGGAGCACCGGGGCGTGGAACCGGCGTTCGAGCATCACGCGGAGCTGCCGGTGCTGGACGGGCCGGGGTACCGCTCCCGCGTGCTCATGGGCGGGCCGTCCCCGGCCACGGCCTACACGCCGCTGGTCGGCGCGGAGGTCTCGGTGGACGGCCGGGCCGAGCTGGCGGTCGAGCCGGGGTTCGAGCACGGGCTGCTGCTGCTCGACGGCGCGGTCGAGCCGGTGCCCGCCGGCCCGCTGCTGTACCTGCCGCCGGGCCGCGAGCGGATCGTGCTGGAGGGGCGCGGGCGGGTGCTGCTGATCGGCGGCGAGCCGTTCGCGGAGGAGATCGTCATGTGGTGGAACTTCGTCGGCCGTTCCCATGACGACATCGCCGCCTACCGCAAGGAATGGACGCAGGGTAAAGGGTTCGGTGAGGTGCGCGGGTTCGACGGGGAGCCGCTGCCCGCCCCCGAGCTGCCGGGCACCCGGCTGAAGCCGCGGGGACGGGTGCGCTGACGGGGTCTACCAGCCGCCGCGGTGGAGCTGGCCGCGCACGGCGCCGCCGGGGAACTCCTTGGTGTGCAGGTTCGTGTACCAGTTCTTCGGGTTCCTGTTGATGCCCCGCACCACGGCGGCCTTGGCCCTCGTGCTGCCGGCCACACCGGTGATCGAGGCGGGCAGGCCCTTGGGGTCACCGAAGAAGTCGGCCACGACCGGGCCGTTCTCGCCCCTGGCTCCGCGGTGGATGTGGCCGTTCGTGGGCGCGCCGATCCTGGCCCACGCGGTGGCGAACGCGACCCGGGTGCCCCGGGCCCACACCAGCCACGCGGCGCGGCCGTCCCGGTCGCCGACCTTCTGGCCGGGGGCGGGCACTTCCTGCGCGCCGGTCGCCACCGAGGTCAGCGTACGGCCGGAGCCGTAGGCGAGCACGGAGTCCAGGGAGACCGGGCGGACGCGGTGGAGCTGGGCGCGCACGGCGCCGCCGCCGAACTCGGCGGTGTGCAGGTTGGCGTACCAGTTCCCGGGATTGGCGGTGATGCGGCGCAGCAGGCCGCGGTCGTCGACGGTCACGGCGCCCTTGACGGCGGTGAGGTTGGCGGGCAGCGCGGCGCCGAAGAACGGGATCTTCACCTCGCCGTTCCTGCCGGCCCGGCCCTGGTGGATGTGGAACGCGGTCGGGGCGGCCACCCGGTTCCAGCGGATGGCGTAGTCGACCCGGTTGCCGTGGACGCGGAAGACGGCGACGGCGCGGCCGTCCCGGTCGCCGACCTTCTGGCCGGGCGTGGGAACCTCGTTGGCGCCGGTGAGCGTGGCGGCGAGGTAGACCGGGGTGGTGGCCTGCGCGGGGGCGGCGGCCAGGGAGGAGGCGGTCAGGGCGGCGGCCACGGCCAGGCCGGAGACGACGAGCTTCTTCATGATCGATCCTTTGGCTGAGGGTTCTGCGTGGTGGCGCCCGGTTGTACGGGGCGGGCACACGCCCGGGTTCAGCCCAGGGAATGGGTAAAAGGACGCGTTCAGCGTTCGCCCATCTCGAAGCCCCGCATGTGCTCCGGCCGGAGTTGCTGGGGCACGGCCGTCTCGGGCGGGTCCCACGACCGGGTGCCGTGCAGGTACGCCGCGCCGCACCGGGCCGCCAGCCGGAAGAACCACCACTTCAGGTGCTCGTCCACGTCGGCGAAGGTGCACTGGGTCAGCGCCGCGGCCAGCAGGGACAGCAGGAGCTGGTGGCGCCAGTCGTCGTGGAAGCCCGGGGTCAGGAGCTTGTAGTCGTACAGGAAGCGGACCAGGGGCCCGATGAGCTCGTCGTCGCCCTCGCCGTTCACGATCAGGTCGAACAGCTCCTCGCCCGGCCGCGGAACCTGCCTGGCGATGACCGACAGCAGCAGCGTCGCCGGGTCCGACGCCTGCGAGGCGCACTTCTCGAACGTGGTCAGGTCGATGAGCCGGAACTGCTTCGGCTCCAGCCTGCCCGCGGCGGTGCGCGGGATCAGCACGTTTCCGTGGTGCAGGTCGCCGTGGGAGAAGCCGCGCAGGTGCTGGACGTGGTGGGCTCCGGCGATGTCGCCTGCGACCATGGCCAGCGGGTTGGGCAGCACCGTCGCGGACCGGTCGCCGGAGAACCAGATCCAGCTCCGCTCCGGCTCCAGCAGCCCGCACTCCAACGCCCACGTGGTCAGCTTCGCGTCGTCGCCGAACCGGGCGCCCAGCTCGGCGCGCAGGTACTCTCCCGAGTCCACGTCCGCGCGGACCTCGGCCGGGTACGGGTTCCACTCCGACAGCACGCCCTTGACGACGCGCTGGAACACGGGGACGAGCTCCTGGGGTGAGGTCAGCTCGGACATCTGCACCATGTCGGTCAGGCTGCCGCCGGCGACCTCCTGGAAGAACACGCGCTCGCCGGTGCCGGCGACGCGCGGTGGATGGGGCAGCAGACCGGCCAGGTGCTTCTGCCGGAACAGCACCGCGCTCACGTCGAGGGCGAGCCGGTGCCGGGCGTACTCGCGAGCCAGCGGGCCCGGCGGGCAGACCTTCGCGATCACCTTGCGCGCAGGCATGCGGGCACCCGGCGGCGGCTTGATGACCAGCGCGGCGAGGCTGCAGTCGGTGTAGCCCCGCTTGGTCCAGGCCGGGGTGTTCGGCGAGATCTCATAACCCTCCGGATCGCCCCATGCCTTGATGGCGACGGCGACGGGGACGCCGAGCTGCCCGGCGATCCCCTCGTCGTAGTCGCGCCCCGCCTGCACGGAGCCGTCCACCGCCGATTCCGTCGCGAGCTGCCGGAACTCGGCGACCAGCCCGTCCGGGTCGTCGAACAGCTGCGGGCGGCTGTGCAGGAACGCCTGTTCCGCCGTTGACAGGCGGCGGGTCGTGATCTTTCCCTGGGCGTGGACGATGAGGGTCCGCTTGATCAGCACCACGGCGGGACCGGCGTTCCGCAGCACGGTGAACAGCCTGGCGACCGAGGGGTCCCGGGGCGGATCCTCCCGCAGGGAGCGGTCCATTTCCTCCAGGCGCTGCTCGGCCGGCACCCCCTCGCCGTCGTCGCGGAACACCAGGCCGCAGGCGGTCCCGCCGTCGCCGTCGTCCCCGGCCCGCATGGTGAAGCCGAAGGCGCGGGTGACCCGCTCGACGGCGTCCTCGGTGAGCGCGGTGCCCGCGGGCCCGGCGACCCTGATCTTCAGCTCGGCCGGCCCGCCCGCGGGAGGGGCCCCCAGCGCCAGCGCGGTCGCCTGCGCCAGATCCAGCCGCATGCCGGAGTCGAAGGCCTCCTTGTAGGCGATCTCGCCCAGCACCTTGTGGCACTTCTGGACCAGCAGGTCGTGGTCGTCGGTGAGCCACGGCGCGCCCAGCATCGGCAGCCCAGCGGCCTTCCAGTTCACCCGGAGGGCGCCCAGCAGGCGGACCGAGAGCGCGGGCCGCTCCAGCGCCGCGTAGACGCCGGCGGCGGTCTCCAGCGCGAGCAGGATGCCCAGGATGTCGTGGAACGGCCGCTTGAGCCGCAGGGTCTTCCTGACGTCGTGCAGCGCCTCTCCTGCCTGGCCCATCTCCAGCCGGGTCATCGCCAGCGTCCAGTACGCGTACGACCGCACGGACAGCTCCTGGCGGTCCTCGCAGATGCGCAGGCACTCCAGCAGCATCGACTCCGCTTCCTGGAGCGCCCCCTGCTTGGTCAGCACGATCGCCAGCTCGACGACGGCCGGCAGCAGGCCGGGGTTCAGCGCCGGGCTGTCGGAGGTGAACTCGATCGCCACGCGCAGCAGCGTGCTGGCCTTCTGCAGGTCCCCCTGGAGCAGGGCGGCGGTGCCCCGCATCTTGGAGGACAGGATGAGCGCCTTCGAGTCGCCGATCCGCTTCGCCTCCGCGCCGCACAGCTCGGCCATCGACATGGCGCCCATGCTGTCGCCCTGGGCGCTGCGCACGTACGACAGCACCCACATGGCCTTGCAGCGCTCCGGGCTCGGCTCGGGGTTGGCGCGCAGGGCGAGTTCCAGATATTTCCGGCCTTCGCCCGCGAAACCACAGCACACCCACATGAACCAGAGCGACGACAGCAGTCTCAGCGCCAGCGCGGCCTCGTCGGGCGTGTCCAGGGCGTGCTCCAGCGCCACCCGGACGTTGTCGTGTTCCTGGCGCATGCGCTCGAACCAGTACATCTGGCGCGGGCCCGACCAGTCCTGCTCGCTGCGGGTGGCGAGGACGAGGTAGTACACCAGATGGCGGTGGCGGATCTCGCGGCTGTCCTCCAGCCGCGTCGCGCCGTACTCCGCGAGCGTCCCGAGCAGCTTGTAGCGGGTGCCCGGGTAGTCGGTCCTGATGAGCAGGACCGACTTGTCCACCAGCGACTCGACCAGGCCGCCGATCTCCTCCCCGCACACGAAGCGGGCGGCCTCGAGGTCGAAGTCGCCCGCGAAGACCGACAACTGGGCCCACAGCAGGCGCTCGGCGGGCTCGCACAGGTCGTAGCTGCGGGTCAGGGCGTCGTGCAGGCTCCGCTGACCGGCGGGCCCGGTCAGCAGGGCGAAGCGGTCCGTCAGCCCGGCGGCGATGCCGTTCACCGACATGCTCGTCAGCCGCAGCGCGGCGAGCTCGATCGCCAGCGGGATGCCGTCGAGACGGGCGCACAGCTCGGCCACCGAGGCGACGCTCAGCTCGTCGAGCTCGAAGCCGGGCTGCACGGCGCGGGCCCTGGCCGCGAACAACCGCACGGCCTCGTTGTCCGTGCCCGCCGTCTCCATCGGCGCCAGCGCGACCACCCGTTCATCCGGTACGCCCAGCGGCACCCGGCTGGTGACCAGGACGCGCAGCCCGGGAGCCGCCCGCAGCAGTTCCCCGGCCACCTGCGCGCAGAGCGGCGCCACCCGCTCGCAGCCGTCGAGCACGAGCAGCCCGCGGCGCCCCTCGGCCCATCCGGGCAGCGAACCGGCGCCAAGCGCCGCGGCGATCGCGGGCCTGACCTGGTCCGGGTCGCTCACCGCCGACACGCCGGCGAACCAGGCGCCGTCCGGATGGCGGCCGCGCGTCTCGTGGGCCAGGCGCAGCGCCGTGCGGGTCTTGCCGACGCCGCCGATGCCCGTCACCGTGACCAGCCGCGCCTCCGCCAGGTGCCGTCTGAGGGTGGCGAGCACGCCGAGCCGTCCGACGAAGCCGGCGTCCTCATCAGGCAGGTTTCCCGCACATCCGAAGGTCATCGCTCTCCCGCAGGGTGAAGAGGACCAGCCTATGAGCCGGGGTTCGCCCGGGGAGAGCTGATCGTGAATCCCGGATATCGTGGATCGGGTGCGAGTAGCGACCTGGAACGTGAACTCGGTCAAACAGCGGCTGCCCCGCCTGCTTCCCTGGCTGGATCAGCGCCGCCCCGACGTCGTCTGCCTGCAGGAGACCAAGCTGGCCGACCAGGCCTTCGCCGCACTGCTCGGCGAGGAGCTGGCCGCGCGCGGCTACGAGGTGGCCGCGCACGGCGAGCCCCGCTGGAACGGCGTGGCGATCCTGTCCAGAGCGGGCCTCGACGACGTGGTCACCGGGCTGGCCGGAGCGCCCGGTTTCCCGCACCAGGAGGCGCGGGCGGTGGCGGCGACCTGCGGGGGCGTGCGGGTGCACTCGGTGTACGTGCCGAACGGGCGTACGCCGGACGACGACCACTACCGGTACAAGCTCGAATGGCTGGCCGCGCTGCGCGAGGTGGTGCGGCTCGGTCCGGTCGAGGCGATGGTGTGCGGCGACGTGAACATCGCGCCCGCCGACGCCGACGTCTTCGACCCGGCCGCCTACGAGGGGCAGACCCACGTGACGCCGCCGGAGCGGGCGGCACTGGCCGACCTGCGGAAGCTGGGGCTGCACGACGTGGTGCGCGAGCGGTGGCCGGAGGAGCGGGTGTTCACCTACTGGGACTACCGGGCGGGCATGTTCCACAAGGACCTCGGGATGCGCATCGACCTGGTGCTCGCCTCCGATCCGGTGGCGGGGCGGGTGCAGGCGGCCTGGGTCGACCGGCACGCGCGCAAGGGCACGGGGCCGAGCGACCACGCGCCGGTGATCGTGGACCTGGACGAGGCGCCCGACGGCGACATCGGGCCGGTCGTGCCGCCGCCGTCGGCGCCCGCCCCGAAGCGCGGATCGGTGAAGCTGCCGCAGTCGCCCTAACGCGTGAGCGTCCACAGGGACGCGGCCATCGCGAGGGCGGCCACACCGGCGCAGAGCATCACGGCGCCGACGCCCAGCGTGTCCACGACCATGCCGCCGGACAGCGCGCCGAGCGCGAAGGTGGCCTGGAACGAGCTGGTGAACACGACCGTGGCCGCCTCCGGCGCGTCGGGTGCGGCGCGGGCGAACCAGGCCTGCGAGCAGACCGGGACGGCGCCGTAGGCCAGCCCCCACAGGGCCAGCAGGGCGACCGCGCCCCAGACCGTGCCGCCGATGACGGGAAGCAGCAGGGTGGCGGCCGCGATGAGGGCGCCGGCCGCGGTGAAGGTGGCGCGGGGGTGGGCGGTGACCGTCCTGCCCGCGGCGAAGTTCCCTGCCACGCCGGCGGCGCCGTACAGGAGGAGGACGGAGCTGACGGCGGCCGGGTGCAGCCGCGTGACCTGCTCCAGGAACGGCGTCACGTAGGTGTAGGCGCCGAAGTGGGCGAGGACGACCAGGAAGGTGGCCAGCAGGGCGATCGCGGTGCCGCGGCGGCGCAGGAGTGCCGCCAGCGTTCCGGCGGCGGTGATCCGGTCGGCGGGCAGCGGCGGGAGCAGGACCAGCAGGGCGGCCAGGACGAGCACGGCCAGCCCGGCCAGTACGGCGAAGGCCGCCCGCCAGCCCGCGGCGTGGCCGATGAGCGTACCGGCGGGCACGCCCAGCACCGAGCCCAGCGGCACCGCGGAGAAGATCAGCGCCGTCGCGGTGCCCACGGCCGCGGGCGGCACGAGACGCCCGGCCAGGCCCGCGCCCACCGACCAGAACCCGCCGATCGTGAGCCCGACGAGAATCCGGGAGACCAGCATCGCCTCATAGGACCACGCCACCGCGGCCAGCACGTCGGCGGCGGCCAGCAGCGCCATCATCGCGCACAGCATCACGCGGCGGTCCAGGCGGGCCGTGGCCAGCGTGAGCGCCGGGGCCGCGAACGCGGCGACGATGCCGGGCAGCGTCATCGTGAGCCCGGTGACGCCGTCGGTGAGGCCGAAGTCCGCGCCGATGGCGGTCAGCAGGCCGATGGGCAGGATCTCGCTGGTGACGATGCTGAAGATGCCCAGGGTGAGGGCGGCGACGGCGAGCCAGCGGACCAGTGGTGTGGTGGACATGGGAATCCAGCCAAGCAGCGCTCGCTCCGGGGCACCGGCAGGAATCGGACCAGACCGTCACCGCCCCCGGTCGTCTAAGCCAGCATCTCCCACCAGGTGTCCAGGGCCGGCGCGTCGGCGGTGTCGACGAGCTCGCCCGGCCGCGGCACCACGATCTTGACCTCGCGCGCCTTGGCCTCGCGCCACAACCGGTCCACCGGCTCGCCCCACGGGTGCAGCGCCAGCGTGAACGTCGCCCAGTGCACCGGCAGCATCAGCGCCGCGCCGAGGTCGATGGTGGCGTTGACCGCCTCCTCCGGGTTCATGTGGATGTCCGGCCAGGCCGGGCTGTAGGCGCCGATCGGCATGAGCGCCAGGTCGAACGGGCCGTGCGCGGCGCCGATGCCCTTGTAGCCCTCGAAGTAGCCGGAGTCGCCGGCGTAGAAGAGGCGCTTGTTCCGGCCGGCCACCACCCACGAGCCCCACAGCGTGTCATTGCGGGTCAGCGAGCGGCCGGAGAAGTGCCGGGCGGCCGTGGAGACGAAGCGCAGCCCGGCGACCACCGCCTCCTCGTCCCAGTCCAGCTCAATGATCCTGAACAGCGGCACGCCCCAGCGCTCCAGGTGCGCCCCGATGCCCAGCGGCACCAGGAAGGGCGCCTTCTGGGAGCTGGTCAGCCGCCGCACCGTCGCCATGTCCAGATGGTCGTAGTGGTCGTGCGAGATCACGATCGCGTCCACCTGCGGCAACTGGCCAAGCTCGACCGGCACCGGGTGGTGGCGCCGCGGGCCCACCAGCTGCGAGGGCGAGGGGCGGTTGCTCCAGATCGGGTCGAACAGGACCCGCTTGCCCTCGATCTCGATCAGCGTGGAGGCATGGCCGTACCAGATGGCCCGCAGGCCCTCGGCGGCCGGCTCGCCCGACGGCGGCGTCAGCACCGGGATCAGCCCGGCCGGCCGGCGCTGGGTCCGGTCGCGCGTCAGCTCCGCCAGCATGCTGGGGTCGGGCCGGCCCGTGTGGGTCGGCTCGGGCATCGGGTTGAAGAACGTGCCGTCCTTGAACCGCGGCGAGCGCCGCATCCTGGCCGACCGCTCGGGCCCCGACATCAGTGGCCGTGCCCCGAGCTCGGCCGGCACGTCCCGCAGCGCCCATCCGGCCGCGGCCAGGGCGGCCCCGCCCACGAGCAGACGCCGTGCCGTCCGCAATCCCGCCATGTCACACTCCTTGCATAGTCAACTCTCTCTCGAAGATATATCGCGATAGGTTGCGGCGAGCGCGAGGGTCAGGTCATGGCGTGGAAGCCGGCCTCCGACCAGAGGGCCCGGGTCGCGGACTCCGGGTCGACGACGTCCGACGGCGTCACGTCGAAGAGATGCGTCATCGCGTTGACCGGCTCGTACTCCGGCCAGCCCGGACTGCCCGTGGCGGCGAAGCGAGTCCAGGCCGAGCGGAACTGCGCCGACAACCCCTCCGCCTCCGAGGAGCCGCCGGTGAGCAGCCGGGCCAGCTCCGAGTCGAGCGTGCCGAACGTGAGCGGCACGTCCAGCCCGTGACAGGCGCCGAGGGCGGTGGGCGCCCAGGTCAGCTCGTAGGCGAAGGTCGGGCCGGTGTGCGCGTCGGCCAGCAGCGCGCTCGGCATCCTGAACAGCCAGTCGGACATGAGCCGCAGATGCAGCTCCGCCTCCGGGTAGGCGGTCCGGTACACGACGCCCGCCTGCGGCGGCGCGAGCGTCTTCAGCGCCAGCGCGGTGTCCCCGCCCTCGCCCATCGCCAGGAACAGCGCGTACTCGTCGCGGGTGAAGCCCACGAGCAGGTCCACGTCACAGGCCGCGCCGTCGGCCAGCGCCTCCCACGGCGTCTCCGGCAGCACCTCGCCGTCCACGACGGGCGCGAACGGCATCTCGGCGATGCCGCTCGCGCCCCACTCCGCGGTGTTCCCGCGCAGGTCGAGGCTGGAGAAGTCGTGCACGGCCGCGAGCAGTTCCTCGGGGCTGCGCTCGTACGGCGAGCCGCCCGCCCTGGCCATGATCCCCGCCGTCATCCGGGCCGCGAGCTCCGGGGTGTAGAACGTCGCCGGCACACTCTGCGCGATCACCCGCCGGAACAGCCCCGCCGCCGACGGCATCGCCATGAGGCAGGCCGCCGCCCCCGCCCCGGCCGACTCCCCGAACACGGTCACGTTGCCGGGATCGCCGCCGAACGCCGCGATGTTCTCCCGCACCCAGCGCAACGCCTGCACCTGATCCAGAAGGGCCCGGTTGGCCGGCGCCCCCTCGATGAGGCCGTACCCCTCCATGCCGACCCGGTGGTTGAACGTCACCACCACGACGCCCTCGCGGGCCAGCCGGGTCCCGTCGTACTCGGGCAGGCCGGCGGTGCCGATGAGGTAGGCGCCGCCGTAGATCCACACCATCACCGGCAGGCCGGAGCCGCCCGGATCGGGCGTCCAGACGTTGACCGACAGGCAGTCCAGGCCGTCGGCGGAGCTCCACGGCGCGACCCCCGGCAGCAGCGGCGGCTGCGGCGGCGCCGGGCCGAACCGCACGGCCTCGAACGTGCCCTCCCACGGGCCGGCCGGGACGGGCGCCGCGAACCGGTTCGGCCCGAAGGGGGCTTCGGCGTAGGGGATGCCGAGGAAGGAGGTGACGTCGTCGGTGGTCCGACCGGTCAGCTTGCCCGCGGAGATCGTCGTCATGTACCAAACTTACGCTTGGCCGGGATCCGTGCTCACCCGCATTTCGCGTCCCGCGGCGGGAGGCCGCCGAACGTGATCGCCTTCCTACGCCGAACTTCAGGGGCGGGGCCAGGCGTTGGGGCGGCAGCCGTCCAGGGACATGGACTGCTGGAGCATCACCGGGGCCAGGCGGCCTCTGCCCGGGCAGGAGCGGTGGCCGTGGCCCAGGCCGTGGCCGACCTCGTGGTTGATCACGTAGCGGCGGTAGCGGGCCAGGTCGCCGTGGTACTGGGGGACGCCTCTGGCCCAGCGCACGGCGTTGATCACCGAGCGGTGGCCGTCCCAGCAGGACAGGTCGCCGCCGGTGTTCAGGGGGAGGCAGAGGCGGTCGGTCAGGCGGGGGCTGGTCAGGGCCACACTCAGGCGGACCGGGCCGTGGGCGACGCGCTGGAAACGGCCCCAGCTACGTGGGTCGTTGAGGGTACGGTGGACGGCTTCGGCGAACTCCCCGGGGTCGAAGGGGAGGCCGCGCTCCACCTCGACCATGTACCGCACCACCGGGGCGCGTCCGGGGCGCGGTTGTGCCCGGCCTTTGACCACGGCATAGCGGCCCGAGGCGGAGAAGGGAACCTTGACCCGCCTGCCGGACTCGGGACCGCCCGCCGCGGCCCGCTCACCTTCCGGCCGTCCGCCCGGCCGTTCACCTTCCGGCCGTTCACCTTCCGGTCGCTCTACGCCCGGCCGCTCGCTGTCCGACTGCCCGAGGTCCGACTGTTCGAGGTCCGGCCACACCACGTCCGGTCGCTCCACCGTTGACGGCGAAACGCCGGGCCACGCCACGCCCGGCCGCTCAAGGTCTGAGCGCCACATGTCCGCCTGCTCGACGTCCCAGGCGGGCGCGCCGGCCGGTGACCCGGGAGCGGCGACCTCGCCGCACGCGCCCGCCGCGAGCAACACCACCAGCAGTACCGGCACCCGCACCCAGCTCTCCCCACATGATCACGAGCGGGGAGAAGACGATCATACGCCGGGAACGACCGCATAAGGCCCCAGGTCGATCTCCGGCGTTTCGCCCAGAACCAGCGATGTGGCCAGCATCCCGGCGTAGGGCCCCGCGGTCAGCCCGTAAGCGCTGAGGCCGGTGACCGCGACCACCTTTCCGTTCAGGCGGGCGATGAGCGGGCGCTCGCCGTCCATCACCGGTCGCAGTCCCGACCGGGTCTCGGCGACGCTCGCCGTGGCGAGGCCGGGCGCCAGCCGTACCCCGGAAGACAGCACGTCAGCCAGCCCCGCCACGGTCACCCGCGCGTCGAAGCCGGCGTCCTCCCTCGTCGCCCCCATGACCACCCGCGAGCCGGGGAAGCCCAGCAGGTACGGCCCGCGCCGCGGCAGCACGATCGGCCAGCCCGAGGTGTCCACCCCGTCGAGCACGGCGTGCACGATCTGGCCCCGCCACGGCCTGACCGGCAGGTCGGTCCCGAGCGGCGCGCAGACCTGGCCCGTCCAGGCACCGGCGGCCACGACCACGGCGTCGGCGGGCAGGGGCACGCCGTCGCCGGGTGCGTTGTCGTGGTGAAGCATGACGGTGCCGTCGGGCAGGAGTCCGGCGCGGCCGTGGAGGAGGGCGACGCCGCGGGCCACGGCGTCGGCGAGGAGCGCGTCCCTGACGGCGCGGCCGTCCACGCGTGCCGCCCCGGGCACGTGCAGCGCGCTCAGGCCGGGGGCCAGGGGCGGGAAGAGCGCCGCGGGGTCCGCGATCTCCGTGATCTCTCCCATTTCCGGCGCGTCCGGATATCTGTCCGCAAGCAGGCGGTGTACCGGCTCCAGCTCCGCCCGATCCTCGGCCACCAGCAGCGCTCCGACCCGCGCGTACCCGGCGCCGATCTCCGGGTAATGACGGGCGGCGGCCCGTGCCAGCTCGTACCAGGCGGGGTCGTCCTCGTGGTCCACCCACGGGCAGACGATCCCCGCCCCCGCCTCCGTCGCCTGCCCGGCCAGCCCGGCGTCGACCACCGTCACCGCCACCCCGCGGCGGCTCAGGTGGTAGGCGGCGCTCGCTCCGGCGATTCCCTTGCCGATCACCACAACCCTCATACCAAGATGATCGCAGCGGGGATAACGTCGGTCACATGGCAGTGGTACTGATCGGAACGCTGGACACCAAAGGGCCGGAGTACTCCTGGCTGCGCGAGCGCCTCGCCGGGCTGGGCAGCGAGGTGATCGTGGTCGACACGGGCGTCGGGCCGTCCGGGCTCGCGGCCGACTTCTCCGCCGCTCAGGTGGCCGACCAGGCGGGGGCCGATCTGGAGGCGCTGCGGGCGGCGGGGGACCGGGGCGCGGCCGTCACCGCGATGGGGGAGGGGGCGGCCAAGGTCCTGGCCGACCTGCACCGGGCGGGACGGGTGGACGGCGTGCTGGCCGTCGGCGGCAGCGGCGGCTCGTCGATCGCCGCGCGGGCCGTGCGCGACCTGCCGATCGGCCTGCCCAAGCTCATCGTCTCGACCATGGCCTCCGGTGACGTCACGCCGTACGTCGGGGCGAAGGACGTCACGCTCATGTACTCCGTCGTGGACATCGCGGGCATCAACCGCGTGTCCCGCGCGATCCTGGGCAACGCCGCCGCCGCCGTCGCGGGCATGGCCAAGGAGTACGCGGCGCGCGGCCCGGCGCAGGACGGCGACCGGCCGTTGATCGGGGCCTCCATGTTCGGCGTCACCACCCCCGCCGTCGACGCGGCCAGGGCCAGGCTCGACGAGCTCGGCTACGAGGTGCTCGTCTTCCACGCCACCGGCTCCGGCGGGCGCGCCCTGGAAGGCCTGGCCGAGAGCGGCATGCTGGCCGGGGTTCTCGACCTCACCACCACCGAGCTGGCCGACGAACTGGTCGGCGGCGTCCTGTCGGCCGGACCCGACCGGCTCACCGCCGCCGGACGGCACGGCGTCCCGCAGGTCGTCGCACCCGGCGCGCTGGACATGGTCAACTTCGGGCCCCGCGACACCGTGCCGCAGCGCTTCGCCGATCGCACGCTCTACGTGCACAACCCGACCGTCACGCTCATGCGCACCACCGAGTCCGAGATGGCCGAGCTGGGCCGCGAGATCGCCGCCAAGCTCGCGCGGGCCGGCGGGCCGGCGGTGCTGTTCATTCCGGAGGGCGGCGTCTCCGCACTCGACACGCCCGGAATGCCCTTCCACGACCCGGCGGCGGACGCGGCGGCCTTCGCCGCCCTGGCCGCCTACCCGGAGACCGTGCGCCTGGCCGCGCACATCAACGACCCGGAGTTCGGCCGCGCCATGGCCGACCGGCTCCACCTGCTGATCAAGGGGGACCAGTGAACAGGCAGACGGTTCTGGAACGGCTGCGCCGTACCGCCGGGGAAGGAAGACCGATCATCGGCGCGGGCGCCGGGACGGGCCTGTCGGCCAAGTGCGCCGAGGCGGGCGGCGTCGACCTGATCATCATCTACAACTCCGGCCGCTACCGGATGGCCGGGCGCGGCTCGCTGGCGGGGCTGCTGCCGTACGGGGACGCCAACCAGATCGTCGTGGACATGGCCGCCGAGGTCCTGCCGGTCGTGCGTGACACGCCGGTGCTGGCGGGCGTGTGCGGCACCGACCCGTTCCGGATCATGCCGCTCTTCCTCGACCAGCTGAAGGCCATGGGGTTCGCCGGGGTGCAGAACTTCCCGACCGTCGGCCTGTACGACGGCGTCTTCCGGCAGAACCTCGAAGAGACCGGCATGGGCTTCGACCTGGAGGTCGAGATGGTCCGGCTGGCCCACGAACGCGACCTGGTGACCGCCCCCTACGTCTTCGACGAGGACCAGGCGCGGGCCATGGCACAGGCCGGGGCCGACGTCCTCGTCCCGCACGTGGGCTTGACCACGAAGGGCTCCATCGGCGCCGGGACCGCGCTCACCCTGGACGAGGCGGTGGCCCGCGTACAGGCGATGCGCGACGCCGCCGTGGCCGCGCGGCCGGACGTGATCGTGCTGTGCCACGGCGGCCCCATCGCGGAACCCGCCGACGCCGCCCACGTCCTGCGCCACACCAAGGGCGTGGCGGGCTTCTTCGGCGCCTCGTCGGTGGAACGCCTGCCGACCGAGCGCGCCATCACCGAACAGGTGGCCGCATTCAAGAACCTGGAGGTCTGATGCTGGTAAGTCCGGACAGGGTGACGACGATGACCTTCGACTGGGGGTCGATCAAGTGGTTCGTCACACCGTCGCTCATCCCCGGCGCCGGCTCCACGCTCGGCGAGGTGATCGTCAACCCGGGCAAGGGCCACGCGCGCCACAACCACCCGAACGCCGAGGAAGTGATCTACGTGATCTCCGGCGAGGCCACGCAGATGGTCGACGACGGCGAGCCGTTCCCGATCAAGGAGGGTGACACCGTCCACATCCCGGCGGGCGCGTACCACTCGACGTTCAACAACACGTGGCGCCCGCTGCGGCTCATCGTCACCTACACGCCGGGCGGCGAGGAGAAGGCGCTGGAAGGCGCCCCCGACTACTGCCTGCACGAGGCGGGCACGATCGCCGAGTGGCGCCAGGCCTAACCGTCGGCGGCCCAGCCGTGGGTGCGCTTGAGCAGTGCGGCGACGCGGGCGAACCGCTCGCCGTCCAGCACCGCGCCCTCACGCCTGATGTCGTCCTCGTCCAGCACGAAGATCCGGTCCAGGCGCAGGAAGGACGGCTTCCCGTCGCGGTTCCAGGCGCCGAGCGGGAACCACTCGGGCCCGTCGTCCCCACGGCTGGACACCATCAGCCCGAGCAGCCTGCGCCCGGTCCTGCCCACGATCAGCAGCGGGCGATCCTTGCCCCGCGACGGGTCCTCCTCATAGGGCACCCAGGCCCAGACGACCTCCCCGGGATCGGCCAGGCCGTCCAGGTCGGGGGAGTAGGCCAGGCTCGCGGCCCGGTCCACCGTGTAGATCTCCCGCACCGCGCCCCGCGCCGGACGCGGGTCCTCTCCTAGATCACGCACGCGACGGAGCTTACGACCCCAACCCCCCGAAAGGCCACCACCCCCACAAAGGGACACCCTTACCACCCAACCGCGGCAATGAAGCGTCCAACCCAAGGCCGGCACCAGACCCCAGGACCAGAACCGGCACCAGTGAGCCATCGCCGAGACCGAGGACGAGCACGGGCACGGGCACGGGCACGGGCACAGGGATGGGCACGGGACGGGGACAGGGCTGAGGACCGGAACCGGGGGCTCAAGACCGGGATCGGGGACGGGTGCTCATGGCTGGGACCGGGGACGGGTGCTCAGGGCTGGGGCGGGCCAGGGCCATCGCCGGGACCAGGACCGGGGGACGGGGCCGGGGACGGGGGCTGGGGCGAGGAGCGAGGGCCGGGGGTTGGGGCGAGGAGCGGGGTGTCGCACAGGGGGTTCCCATCTCGCGGGCCAAGGGTCCGGTCGTAACGGCGGGCCGCCACGCACGGTGGACGACCGTTTCCTGGAATGTCGCCCGCCAGGTGCGGCGGGTGGCGGTGGGGGCGGCCCGCCGTAACACATCATCATAAAGAGAGGTGGCGGCGCAGGTTGGTGAGGTGGATGCGCCAGCCGGCGCGGTGGTCGGCGGCGGTGGCGGGCCCGTCGGGGAGGTCGTCCCAGCCGACCTCCAGCACCCGGACCACCGTCCCCGCCTCGGCCGAAGTCAGGGTGATCTCGACCGCGGTCGCGACGGGACGGTCGGTGTCGGACCAGGTGAAGCGGAACATCCGGCCCTCCTCCACCTCCGTCACCACGCCCTGGGTGAGCATCGGGTGGCCGGAGTCGTCGCTCCAGTGCTCCTCGACCTTGCCGCCCGGGGTGACGTCGAGGTCGATGTAGCCCCACCACTCGGCGCGGTCGAGCGCGTCGGTCAGGGCGCGCCACACGCGCTCGGGCGGGGCCGGGATGAGGAGCGACTCGTCGACGATCATGCGAAGGTCCTCTCCGGGGCGAGCTGGCGGCGTAGCGCGGCGGGCGTGTGGCCGAGGTGGCGGCGTACGGTGCGGGTCAGGTGCGCCTGGTCGGCGAAGCCCAGGTCGGCGGCGAGCGTGGCCAGGCTGGTCTCGCCCTGCTCCAGCCGGTCGAGGGCGCGGCCCACCCGCACGCGGTTGCGGTAGTGGGTGAGGGAGACGCCGACGACGCCGGTGAAGGCCCGGCTGAGCCGGAACGGCGACACGCCCAGCAGCGCGGCCAGCGGGAGCAGCCCGGCGGCGGCGGGATGTCCGGCGTCGATCGCCTCCCTCGCGCGCTCGACGATCGCCCCCGCCGCACCGGCGCCCGCCCCACCGGCGCCCGGCGCGACGATGCCAGACGCGGTGGCGCCGGACGCGGCGGAGGCGCGCAGGGTGGCGCCGAGCAGGGCGAGCAGGGCCTCGGTCAGCGCGTACGGCACGTCGCCCGTGCGCGCGGCGGCCAGCAGGCGGCGGTGGGCCAGGTCGAGCCCGCCGTCCACGTACACGGCCGAACGCACCTCCCGCCCGTCCGTCAGCTCCCTCCACAGCCGCGCCGACACGCACAGCGAGGTGCACTCATCACCCCCGGCCGGATGCGCGAAATGCTCCTCCTCGCCCGGCCTGCCCACATACGCCATCGCCGGATCCACGTCGGCGGCCTGCCCGTCGGCCATGCGGCGGAAGCGCCCCCGGCGCGCCAGCACCACCCGGTAGTCGGAACTGACCTCCGCCGCGCCCCAGCGGCGGTGATCGTCGACGCAGGTCACCGCGTCGAGGGTGAATCCGGGCCCCGAGCCCAGGCGGACGCTTGAACGCATGCCGGGAACGTTACGCGGCGGGTACGACAATCCCGCAAGGATGTTCAAGACCGCCCGGAGCCCCAGGCGGCAGGCTGGCAGCCATGAACGACATGATCTCCATCGTCATCAACAGCGCCGACCCCGTCGCGCTCGCCGCCTTCTACGCCAAGGCCACCGGCTGGCAGCTCACCTCCGACGACGCCGACTTCGCCACGCTGAAGGGCGGCGCGGTGGCGGTGTCGTTCCAGCGCGTGGCGGGATACCAGGTGCCGGTCTGGCCGCAGCCTGGCCACCACGTCCACCTCGACTTCGCCGTCGCCGACCTCGGCGCGGCGGTCGAGGACCTGGTCGCGCTGGGCGCCGGCCTGCCGGAGGAACAGCCGGGCGGCGGCGACTGGACGGTGCTCACCGACCCCGAGGGGCACCCGTTCTGCGTCATGGCGGGCTGACCCGTGGCCTCCATACGGATGTCGGCCGTGGTCGGCGCGCCCGCCGCGACGGTGTGGGCGGCGCTGCGGGAGATGCACGACCTGCCGCGGCTCGCGCCCGGTTTCGTGGTGAAGAGCGAGCGCGACGGCGAGCGCAGGATCATCACCTTCGACAACGGGGCGGTGGCCACGGAGCTCATCGTCGACGTCGACGAGGCGGACCGCCGGGTCGCCTACGCGATCGTGGACAGCCCGCTCGCGCTCACGCACCATCACGCGATCTCGCAGGTCACCGAGGCGGGCGAGGGGCGGTGCACGTTCCACTGGCAGGCCGACTTCCTGCCGGCCGACCGGGAGCCGGTCCTGCGGGCGTTCATGGAGCGCGGGCTGGCGGCCCTCTTGCGGGCCCACGCGAAGGTCCTCGACTAGAATCCCGTTCTGTGTCCCAAGCCTTCTTCGAGCTGAAGGGCGGGGAGTTCCTGCCCGCCCCCCACGCCCACAGCCCCTGGTCCCCCGACATGCTCCACGGCCGCCTGCTCGGCGGGCTGGCCGCCCGCTGCCTGGAGCTGGAGCACCGCTCGGAGGGGCTGCGCTTCGCCCGGCTCACGGTCGACCTGTTCAAGAACAGCCCGCTGCTGCCCGTGCGGGTGGAGACGGTCCGGGTCAGGGACGGGCGCCGGATCCGGGTCGCCGACGCCACCCTCAGCACCGGGCAGGGCGTGATCGGGCGGGCCTCCGCCGTACTGCTGAGAGAGGGTGAGCAGCCCGGCGGCGAGCGCAACGACACACCGGCGTGGGACGAGCGGCCGCCCCTGCACCCGCCCGCCGAGCTGGACTGGCGGCCGCCCTTCGACCTGTGGCGGCTGACCGCGTGGGACACCGCCGAGCCGCGGCGCGTGTGGATGCGCGAGAACCGGCCGCTGGTGGGGCAGGAGGAGCTCACCCCGTTCGCGCGGGCGGCGCTGGCGGCCGACTTCGCCAGCCCGCTGAGCGGGTCGGGGACGCTCGGCGTGCAGTTCATCAACGCCGACTTCACGCTCACCCTCGCCCGCGAGCCGGTCGGCGAGCTGATCGGCATGCAGGCCGCCGGGCACCTCAGCGCCGGCGGGATCGGCACCGGCGACTGCGTCCTGCACGACGCGCACGGGCCGATCGGCTACTGCGTGGTCACCGCCGTGGCCAACCCGGTGCCGCTGGGCGCGGGCTAGGTCAGCTGCCGATCGTCGCGGTCACCAGGCTCCACTCGACGCGGGCGGCGCCGTCGGCCGAGTGCGCGGCGTGGGCGCGCTCGCGGCTGTCCTGCGTCACCCAGGACACGCCGGTGTCCTTGCCGTCGCGGAACAGCCGCGCCACCCCCGCGCTGTCCACGCTCACCCGCCAGACCGCGGGGCCGCCGGGGTGGGCGTGGACGCGTTCCCACCGCTGCGAGTCCTTGCGCATCGCCCGCACCTCCGAGCGGCTGATGGAGAGCATGAGCCGTTTGGCGCCGTTCGCCACCTTGGTGTCGAGGTTGCCGTCGATCGCCTCGCCGAGGAACTCCACCGTGAAGTCACCGGCCGGCACCGGCCGCGTCACGCTCGTCCCGCGCAGCGCCAGGGGCCGCGGCCACGCCGCCAGGCAGTCGGTCACTTCCAGAAACTCCGGCTTTCCCCGTACGGTCACCCGCTCCGCCGGCACGCGGGCGCTCCACGCGAGATCGGTGCCCAGCAGGGTGGCGCGGCCCTCGCGGTCCACCAGCACGCGCCACGGGCCGGGGCGCGAGCGGGTGAGCAGCCTGCCGCCCTCGTACAGGCCGTCGTCGTGCCACTCCAGCACCATGCCGCCGACCTCCACCGCGAACCCGGCCCCCGAGGCGGTCACCGCGTACGGTCCCTGCGGCCCCGGTTCCCAGACGCCCGCGCGCCGCGTGCGCACGCCGGTGAAGCAGGCCGCCAGGTCGAGCGTGGCGGTGCGGATGGCGGTCCGGTCGTGCTCCCAGACGACGCGCAGCCTGCCGGGAGCCTCCTCTTCGGCGCGGACGTCCCGGCCGCTCGCCGTACCGGCCGGGCCGTCGGCGAACAGCCGCCCCGGGCTCCACGGCCGCCCCGGCTCCTTGACCTTGTAGTGCAGCACCTCGCGGTCCGGCCCGGCTGCGGTGTTGTAGATCATGACATATCGGCCTTTGGAGTCCTTGGTGAAGAACCCGTTCCCGGGCAGGTTCTCGTCCAGCACCATCGGCGTCCAGGTGAGCCCGCCGTCGCGGCTGAGGCACGTGGCCGAATGCATCACGCGGGCGTCCCCGGCTCGCGTGCGCACCACCATGAGCAGCGCGTCCGGGTCGTCCTGGGAGAGCACCACCTGCGGTTCCCCGACGAGGATTCCGCGTGGCGGCACGGCCAGCCCTCCGCGCCGCCACGTGCGCAGGTCGGACGAGCGCAGCACGCCCGCTCCCGCGCGCTCGGAACACGGCAGCAGCCAGGCCCCGCGATGACGGACCGGCTTGCCCGTCACCTCGACGCCTTGTCCGTTGCCGGGAAGGTCCACCTCGATCGGCCAGCCGGTCCAGGTCGCGCCGCCGTCCGCGCTGCGCCTGGCGGCCGGCTCGATGGGAAGGCCGTCGACCCCGCCGTCGATCCCGCTCAGGAAGGCGTAGAGCGCGGCGCCGTCGTTGAGGAAGATCACATTGTGGTGGCCGGTGGCCGCCGCGAGGGCGCCCGCCGTCCACGTACGCCCGCCGTCCTGTGAGCGTGCCAAGCCGATGGAGCCCTGGCCATGGGGACCCGGGCCGGTGACGCCCGCGCGCCAGCCGACCACGATCCGCCGCTCGTCGAGCACCGCGACGTCGGGGACGCGGCCGCCCCCGGGGTCCGGTTCGCCGCCGGGCGGCGCGCCCACGTCGGCGAACACGGTGACGAGGCCGCTGACTCCCGGACCCGCCACGTCCACGTCCATGGCGCAAAGCCCAGTCGAAGCGGGCGCCGGGGGCAAGCCATGTCAGCGGATGTTCAGCGGTTCTTCGCCCGTCCGGCGCCTGCGGGTCAGGAGCCGGTGGCGCGCTCCTTGCGGTCGCCGGACCAGTCGGTGTGGAAGGCGCCCTCGCGGTCCACCCGGTGGTAGGTGTGCGCGCCGAAGTAGTCGCGCAGGCCCTGGACGAGCGCGGCCGGCAGCCGGTCGCGGCGCAGCCCGTCGTAGTAGGCGAGCGCGGAGGAGAAGCCCGGGGTGGGCACGCCGATGCGCACCGCGGTCGTGACCACACGCCGCCACGCGTCCTGCGCGGCGTTGACCACCGCGGCGAACTCGGGGGCGGCCAGCAGCGTCGCCAGATCCGGGTCGGCGTCGTAGGCGGCGCGGATCCGGTTGAGGAAGCGGGCCCTGATGATGCAGCCGCCGCGCCAGATGGTGGCCATGGCGCCGGGGTCGACGTCCCAGCCGTACTCCTTGGAGGCGGCGGCGATCTGGTCGAAGCCCTGCGCGTAGGCGACGATCTTGGAGGCCAGCAGCGCCTGCCGTACGTCCTCGATGAGCTCGCGGCCGCCCACGCCCGACAGCGACGGACCTTCGAGCGAGCGGGCGGCGGCGCGCTGCTCCGGGTGGCCGGACAGAGCGCGGGCGAAGACCGCCTCGGCGATGCCGGTCACGGGCACGCCCAGGTCCAGGGCGCTCTGCACGGTCCAGCGGCCGGTGCCCTTCTGCTCGGCCTGGTCCACCACCACATCCACGAACGGCTTGCCGGTCGCCTCGTCCACCTGGTCGAGCACGTCGGCGGTGATCTCGATGAGGTACGACTCCAGCTCGCCCTTGTTCCACTCCCGGAAGACCTCGGCCAGCTCGGCGGGGCTCGCGCCGAGGGCCTGGCGCAGCAGGTCGTAGGACTCGGCGATGAGCTGCATGTCCGAGTACTCGATGCCGTTGTGCACCATCTTCACGAAATGCCCGGCGCCGTCGGGGCCCACGTGCACCGCGCACGGCACGCCGTCCACCTTGGCCGAGATGTCCTGCAGAATCGGCCCGAGCGCCTCCCACGACTCCACGGAACCGCCCGGCATGATCGACGGGCCGTTCAGCGCGCCCTCCTCGCCGCCGGAGATGCCGGTGCCGACGAAGTGGATGCCGCGCTCGCGCAGCGCCGCCTCACGGCGGCGGGTGTCGGCGAAGTGCGCGTTGCCGCCGTCGACGATCATGTCGCCCGGCTCCATGTGCCCGGCCAGCTCCTCGATCACCGCGTCGGTGCCCGCACCGGCCTTCACCATGATGATCGCGCGCCGCGGCCGCTTCAGCGACGCGACGAACCCCGCCACGTCGTGCGCGGGAAGGAACGTCCCCTCGCCGCCGAACTCGTTCACGAGGTCGTCGGTACGGCTGGCCGTCCGGTTGTGCACCGCCACCGCGTACCCGTTCCTGGCCAGGTTGCGGGCCAGGTTCCGGCCCATGACCGCGAGGCCCGTGACGCCGATGTCTGCCAAATCCATGTTCAGGCTCCTTTGCCGGTGATACGCACGATCAAGCCCGGGAGTTCGGAGGGATAGTCCCCATGCAACCATGAGGCGTATGCGAACCATCATCGCGGGTGGACACGGTCAGATCGCGCTGCGGCTCGCGGCGCTGATGGGCAAGGACGCGGTCGGGCTGGTCCGCAACCCCGGCCACGTCGCCGACGTGGAGGCCGCCGGCGGCTCCGCCGTCGTGTGCGACCTGGAGCACGCGCCGGTGGAGGAGGTGACCGCGCTCTTGGCCGGTGCGCAGGCTGCCGTCTTCGCCGCCGGCGCCGGGCCGAACAGCGGAGCGGCCCGCAAGGACACCGTTGACCGGGGCGCCGCCGTCCTGCTGGCCGAGGCCTGCGAGCGGGCGGGCGTGCGGCGGATCGTACAGATCTCCTCGATGGGCGCCGGCTCGCCGCCCGACCTGTCGCGGGGCGAGGTGTGGGCCGCCTACATCACCGCCAAGACGGCGGCCGAGAACGACCTGCGCGGCCGCGACCTGGACTGGACCATCCTGCGCCCCGGCCGCCTGACCGACACCGGCGGGACGGGCGCGGTCCTGTTGGAGCCGTCGGTACCGGGCGGGTCCGTGCCGCGTGCCGACGTGGCCGCGGTGGTGGCGGAACTGCTGCGTACCGGGGCGGGGGTGGGGGACGTGCTGGAACTGACCTCCGGTTCAACCCCCATCCAGGAAGCCTGCGCCCGCTACACCCACTAACCCCACCCACACACCACCGGAGACCCCACCCCGCGCGCCCCCAGCCCCCGCGCGCCCCCAGTCGCCGCGCGCGCCAGCCCCCGCGCGCCCCCAGTCGCCGCGCGCGCCAGCCCCCGCGCGCCCCCAGTCGCCGCGCGCGCCAGCCCC
>NZ_JBHYJD010000070.1:0-44665 GCF_042740555.1 Nonomuraea sp. NPDC059007
CAACGTCCTGCACGCCATCTTGCGCACCCGCAAGCCCTACGACCCCGGGCACCAGATCCGCACCGCAGCTTGACAGAAGCATTAGGCAGCCTCCTTGGTCCCGTAGTGCCGGAGCATGAGCTCTTCGAGCGTCGGCGGGTGGCTGACCAGCGAGTGGATGCCGAAACCGGCGAGGAGCCTTACGGCGACGTCGAGGTGTTCGGTGTCCACGCTGAACCGCACGCTGCCGCCCTCGATCTTCGCGTTGTGGACACCGGGCAGCTGGTCGAGGCCGCTGACCGGGGTGGTGGTCTCGGCGACGATCGCCGTCCGGGTCAGGTGCCGCATCTGCGCCAGCGTCCCCGACTCCACGACCTTCCCTTCTCGGATGATGGTGATCCGGTCGGCGAGGGTTTCGACCTGGGCGAGGATGTGGCTGGACAGCAGGATGGTGCGGCCCGCGGCCTTGGCTTCGGCGACGACCTGCTGGAACACCGCCTCCATCAGCGGGTCAAGCCCGCTCGTGGGCTCGTCGAGGATCAGCAGCTCCACATCGGCGGAGAGGGCGGCGACGAGGGCGACCTTCTGGCGGTTGCCCTTGGAGTAGGTCCGTGCCTTCTTCTTCGGATCGAGCTCGAACCGCTCGATCAGCTCGTTCCTGCGCTGGTCGTCGAGCCCGCCACGCAGGCGGCCGAGCACGTCGATGGCCTCGCCTCCGGTGAGGTTGGGCCACAGCTCCACATCGCCCGGCACGTACGCCAGGCGGCGGTGCAGCGCGACGGCGTCGGCCCAGGGGTCGGCGCCCAGCAGCCTGACGTTGCCGGAGGTGGCCCGTATCAGGCCCAGCAGGATGCGGATGGTGGTGCTCTTGCCCGCGCCGTTCGGGCCGAGGAAGCCGTGCACCTGTCCGGCGCTCACGGTGAGGTCGAGCCCGTTGAGGGCGCGTACCGGCCCGTAGGCCTTGACGAGCCCGGAAATGGCGATCGCAGGGGTCATGGGGTTTCTCCGAATTGCGGGTCTCGTTGGGCCGGCGAGGAGGCGACCCTGGATCTCCTCGCCGGGTGAAGGTGCCGACGCGCGGCAGGGTCTCCAGTAGGCGTCGGGGAATGCCGGATGTCGTGCGTTTCGGTGCCACTCCGTGCTCATGCGAAGCCGGTGACCCGCGCGTCGAACTCGCGGTCGGAAAGGGACTTCTTGAGGTTCAGGAGGGCTTCGGCCTGCCAGCCCACGACGTAGCGGGTCTCCGGCCGGTCCGACTCGACGGCCCGCAGGATCGCGGTCGCGACGACGCCGGGGGCTGAGGCCTGGTCGCTCTGGTGGCCCACCTGCGCCTCGGCAGCGCCCGCCATGGCCTCGGCCATCTGCCGGTAGGGCCCGTCTCCGGAGATCTCCCGCAACTGCCGCGCGGTCCCGGACTCGAAGTCGGTCTTGATGATGCCCGGCTGGATGACGACGACCTCGATGCCGAACTGCCGGGTCTCCATGCGGAGCGTGTCGGAGAAGGCCTCCAGGGCGTGCTTGGAGGCGTAGTACCAGGCGCCGAGCGGCAGGGCGAGCTCGCCCCCGATCGAGGACACGTTGACGATCGTGCCCGATCGCCGCCGGCGCATGTGCGGCAGGACGAGCTGGACCAGCCGGGCCGGCGCGAACACATTGACCTCGAACGCGTCTCGCGCCATCTCCAGCGGTGTGTCCTCGGCCGCGCCGTGCACGACGGCTCCCGCGTTGTTCACCAGGACGTCGATCCGCCGGTGTTCGTCCAGGATGGTGCGGACGGCCCGCTGGCGGTCTTCTTCCTTGGTCACGTCCATCTGAAGCGCGTGACCTCCCGCTTCACGGATCGCCCCCATCAGGTGCGAGCGCCGCGCCGCGCCGTACACGATGTGTCCCGCGCGCAGGAACTCGAGCGCGGTGGCGTGGCCGATGCCGGATGAGGCGCCGGTTACGAGGCATACTTGGGCAGCCATGTCAGAGGCCTCCTAGACATTCGGAAAGCTACGCGTCCCGGGCGACCGGAAGTTCGTGGACGCCGTAGACGGCCAGGCGCCGGCTGACCAGGGCGGGGATCTGTAGTTCCGCACGGGCCGGCTGCCGGCCGAGGCACTGGTGGATGCCGTGGCCGAAGGGGACGTGCCCGCCGTCCCGGTGGAGCGGGTCGAGGTTGGCCGCCGAGATCGAGACGGTCACCGTTTCGCCCGCCTTGATCAGCTCGACGTCCTCCAGAGCGGTGCGGATCGTGAACGGGGTGATGCTCAGCGGACGGCCTTCGCGAAGTCGCGTGAGTCCGAAGGGGTGCTCCGTGACGCGCTCCGTCGGCAGCGCGGGCGCGGGATTCGGCTGGGTCATGTCGGTTCTCTCCGCGCGAACGGCCATCGTTCACGCATGAGGAAAGCTACGGATGTGTTCGAGAAACCTGCAAGTCAAACGCGCTGTCTCTGCAGGTCATAGCGTATTGATTGGCGCAACGACCTTGTCGGCAAATGCAACAACTGCCCAGCGGGTGTCGCATTCAGGCCGCTCCTGGCGACATACTTGGGCACGTGCGACAACCTGGGAGGAGCACGTGCCGGGAGGTCACCTGACGTACGAGGACCGCCGCAAGATCGCCGACGGACTGGCTGAAGGGCTCGCCTATGCCGAGATCGCCCGTCGCCTGTCGCGGCCGAGGTCGACCATCGGCCGCGAGATCGCTCGCAACGGTGGCCCGCACGGCTACCACGCGGCCCGGGCGCAGCAAGCGACCGGATGGCGCGCCCGCCGCCGGCCGACCCCGCCGCTGAGCACGTCGGCCATCGTGGACGCCGGCAGTCGTGACCCTCAGACGGTGCGCGAATACGAGCAGAAACTCACCGGGCTGATGTCAGGAGGGTGGCCGCCGATGGCCGCCAAGGTGCTGGTCTGCCTGCTCACCAGCGACAGCGGCAACATGACCGTCGCCGAGCTGATCGAGCGGCTGCGGGTCAGCCCCGCGTCGATCTCCAAGGCCGTCGGCGCGCTCGAGCAACTGGGGCTCCTCAAGCGCGAACGTGACAACCGGCGTGAGCGGTACTTCATCGACGACGACGTCTGGTACCGGGCGTGGCTGGTGGGCACCCGGTCGCTGGCGCTGTGGGCCGACACCATCGAGGAGGGCGCCGACGTCCTCGGCGCTCATAGCCCGGCCAGCATCCGGCTCCGGACCGCGAGCCGGTTCTTCCAGCTCCTCAGCTCGGACATGGCCCAGGCGGCCGAACACTACCGGCAAGCCTTCTCCTCCGGCACCGGGGCAGCCACGCGCTGACCGCATCTCGGATGCGCCGCGAACTCCTTTTCGCGCACGCCCTCCGCCACCTCACCGCCGACCGCTGACCGACCCGCCCGCCCCCGCCGAGCCCCTGACCGCCCACCTGACGGCGCTCACCACCGAGCCCCTGACCGCCTGCCTGACGGCGCTCACCGCCGAGCCCCCTGGCCGCCTGCCTGACGGCGCTCGCCGCCGACATCACCGCCGCGCCACCCTGCCCAAAGTCCCGCCTCGGTCACCCTCGCGCACGCCTGCCGCGGTTTCGTGCTCGCCGGCTTCGTCAGCGGCCTGCTCGACCAGCGTGCGATCCCCGCCGCGACGCCTTCGCCGTCAGCGACGACTCCTGTGAGCGCACCGACGCCGGGCTGACCGAGGTGCTCGGCGAGCAGATGCGGCGCCGACCTGGCCACACCGCTCCGCAGCGGCGAGGCAGAGCTGGTCGACGAGGCGGTGACCGCTGGTGATGTAGGTGATGGCGACGGCTTCGGTGGTGGCGAAGTCGATGAGGCTGAGGTGGGCCATTTGCGGGTGAGAGCTTTTCGATCAACAGATCGTGGTCAAAACACCGTTGAAGCCGGCTATCCGTCACGTACCCGTCTGTTCGTCGGCGGAGCCGGAGGAACGCGAGAGCTCGATGCGCCGCCGCATCACATCGACCTGCTTGATCTGCACGGTCACCGTTTCGCCCACTGCCGGCGGTTCGACTCCGAGCTCGGCGCTTGGAAGCAAGCCCTCGAACCCGCGGTCGGTGTCCTCCACGCGTACAAACACACCGAAAGGCACGACCTTGGTGACGGGGCCGGTGACGATGCGGCCGACGCTTCGCCGCAGATCGCGAAGCGGATCGTTCTCAAGGGCTTTGAGGGACAGCGAGACGCGGCGGCGCGAGAGATCGATGTCGAGAATCTCGGTGGTGATCTCCTGGCCCACAGCGACGACGTCGCTCGGATGGTCGATCGGCCGCCACGACAGCTCGGGGATATTGATCATCGCGGTGAAGCCGCCGATGTCGACGAACGTGACGCCGAAGCCGGCGATCTCGATGACGGTTCCCGTGACGATCTGGCCGCGGCGCAGAGTCCGCAGGAGGTCCGGTTCGGGGTCGCGATGCGGTTGCTCGGCCATCAGGGCGCCCGTTCGGGTCGTCGGCAGGGATGGGCGGGGCGGCATCGTCCAGCAGTTCGAGCGCCTCGGTGTAATAGCGGCGGCGTTCGGCGATGAGCTGCTCAACTTGCTCGTCGGTGACGTCGGACAGCTTCCGGAGATCGAGGATCTGCCGCCGATCCTCCCAGGTCCCATCGGAAGGCAGACCGCGTTCGTCGGTGCCGCCCTCGAACGCGAGCAACGGCCAGAGCTCAGGGTCTTGGAGCAGCCACTCGGCTCGCAGGGCGGGGACATCGTCGGGCCCGGTCATGCGGATGGGCCCGTTCCGGTCGGCTGATCGGTGGTGAGGTAGCGGTGTAGCGAGGTCTTGGGAATGCCGGTCTTGGCGGCGATAACGCCGAGGGAGTCGCCCTGGGCTTTGAGGAGACGCGCGTACTCGATCTTGTCCTCGGGGTGAGCGATGGGGCGGCCGATGCGCCGGTCATGGGCTTCGGCGACGCTGCGGGCGTGGGCGGCGCGTTCAGCGGTGAAGGTGCGCTCCATCTCGGCGAACAGCGCCAGCAGAAGGAAGGCGATCCTCGCCATGCCCTCGTCGGCGGTGTTGATCGGCAGCGGGTCTGCCAGCGACCGTACTCCGATGCCGCGTTCAGACAGATCATGGACAAGATTGAGGACTTCGCGAAGGTTGCGACCGATCCGGTCGAGAGTGTGCACGACGATCACGTCGCCGGGCCGGGCGTAGGCCAGCAGCCGGTTCAGGCCGTCGCGGTCGACGGTGGTGCCGGACTTCGTGTCGACGTAGATCTGGGCTTCAGGGATGCCGACGGAAGCGAGCGCGTCGAGCTGCCTGTCCAATGACTGCTTTGTGGTGGATACGCGGGCATAGCCCAGTTCCAGCCCACTCTGGGGGCGTCCGGGGTTTGCCATCCGCCCACCGTACCGGAGTTCGTCTCCGTACGGCAGTTTCGGAACGCCATGGGGGATGTCTGTCGGCGTCCGATTTCGAGTGCTCGCGCAACGGGACCTGTTCCACTTCCAGGATGTGGAACGCGGTCGTGCGGACCAGCCGGTAGTTAAGGCCTGTGGTGGATCATGGGTACGGCGCGGCCGTACTTGAGTTCGATGCGGTCGTTCGTGCGCGGCCCTACATGTAGTTAGGCGTCGCGCTGGACGATCCGAGGCTGCCGGCCGAGATGCTCTCAGCCGCGGCCCGGCACGCACTCCACCCGGCAACCCGAGTCGCCGACGAGCACTCGTGCCCACCCGCTCCGCGCGCAACGCCCGAGCGGCGAAGCCGCCGTAGCGTCCGAGCGGCGTCCGAGCGGCGAAGCCTCCCGGATTGCCGTGCCGCCCTCCGGGCTGTGCAGCGGTTCCCTCAGCGGCGGAGTGGTCGGGCACGGTGGCCGGGTCTGACTGCATGAGGCGAGCCGTGCCGGAACGGCCGGATCTGGTTGTGGGCTTGTAGGCGTGCGGGGCTGTGGAAACCCGCTCCCCATCCACAGAACCCCGTTCGCCCCCACCCAACCCGGCCCCCACAAGCCACCCTGAACCCGTGACCGACACCCTCACCACGGGCTCCCTCCTCGACCGCACCCGCCTGCTCACGCAGCTGGTCCCGAGCGCCGTGGCCGTCCGCCGTACGGCCGCGCACGTCTGGGGCCTGCACGCCATGCCCGACGGCACACGCGAGGAGGGCTGGCCGGTAGAGCTGGCCATCCCGATCCACATGGACATCCCCGGCTGCCAGGCGTACGAGCTGTCGCTCCCGCCGGCCGACACCACCACACACAAGGGAATCCGCCTGACCACCCTCGAACGCACCGCCCTGGACTGCGCCCGAACCCTCCCCAGAATCGACGGCATCGCCATCGTCGACCAGTTCCTGAGGCGAGGCGTGAGGATCGCCGACCTCCGCACCCAGGCGACCGCCTTCACTCACCTCATGCAAACCCTGAGCATGGCCGACAGCGGCGCCGCCTCCCCCAGGGAAAGCCGCCTCCGAGTGACCTTCCTGGAAGCCGGCCTCCCCCGCCCCACCACCCAGATACACGTGATCCTCCCCGATACCCGCCACGCCTACCTGGACCTCGGCTGGCCCGCCTACCACCTGGCAGTCGAGTACGACGGCCGCGACCACCACTCATCCCCCGAGGACCGCGCCAGAGACACAACCCGCCGAACAAGCCTGGAATCCATGGGCTGGCACATCATCCCCGTCCGCCGCGACGTGGTCCCCGCCCGCATGGGCGACCTCCTGGAGCAGGTGGCCAACTCCCTCATCGAACGCGGCTGGCGCCCCCACCCAGACGAGACCACCCGCATCCTGTCCCACATCCGCAAGGCCCGCCGCCACCCCAACGGCCCCCGCCCCCACCTCCGCCGAAAACCCTGACACCACGGCCCCAACACGCCACGGCACCACCCTCCCCGGCACCCCGCCCTGGCTTGCCGCCCAGCCTCCGCTTCCGCCTCAGACCGCAACGCCCCCAGCCGCCATCTCCGCCGCACACCCTGACGTCACGGCCCCAGCACGCCGTGGCACCGCTTTTCCCGGGCGCCAAGGTGGCCCCTAGCCTCTCTGGCACCCCACTATCCAGCCCCGCTCCCCCACTTCCTGCCGCCCTGCTTTCCCACCTGCTCAAGCACCCATACGGGCGCGCCAGCCCCTGCGCCGGAGGCGCCCGATCAAACCCCGAGCGCAGCGAGGACCGGCGCGTGGTCGGGCGCCGGTCCGACTGGAAGCACGCGCGAAGCGAAGCGGGGCACCGCTGAACCAGGGCGCGGGCTCCACCTGCCCAACCACTTAGCTGGGCAACGGGTGGGCCTCAAGAGGGCGGCCGATCGGAGGAAGGACCTTCAGGGGCTGAGCTTCAACTCGACTGGAGCAACGCCTGGAACCCCACACGCGACATGCGCGCCAAAGTGAAAGACCGTTCTACGGCCAGGAGGAGTCCTGGTCGGGGTCGCCGCCGTTGGACAGGAGGCGGATGTCGGATTCGACCATCATGGCGACCAGGTCGTCGAAGGAGACGGTGGGTTCCCAGCCGAGCTGTACCCGGGCCTTCTTGGGGTCGGCGCACAGCAGGTCCACCTCGGCGGGGCGGTGGAGGGTCTGGTCGCGGACGACGTACTGCTCCCAGTCCAGGCCGGCGGCGGTGAAGGCGGCCTCGACCAGTTCGCGTACCGACTTCATCCGGCCGGTGCCGATCACGTAGTCCTCGGGGGCGGCGGCCTGGAGCATGAGGTGCATGGCGCGGACGTAGTCGCCGGCGAAGCCCCAGTCGCGGCGGGCCTCCAGGTTGCCCAGCCGCAGCTCGGAGGCCAGGCCGAGTTTGATGCGGGCCACCCCCAGGGTGACCTTCCTGGTGACGAACTCGGCGCCCCGGCGCGGGGATTCGTGGTTGAACAGGATGCCGGAGACGGCGTACATGCCGTAGGACTCGCGGTAGTTCTGGGTGAGGAAGTGCCCGTAGGCCTTGGCCACGCCGTACGGCGAGCGGGGGTGGAAGCCGGTGCGCTCGTTCTGGGGCGTCTCGGTGACCTGGCCGAACATTTCGGAGGATGAAGCCTGATAAAAGCGCATCTGCCCGGAGCGGGTGCTTGAACCTCGGGAAACACCGGAACACACGCGGATGGCCTCCAGCATGCGCAGCACGCCCATACCGGTGACCTCGGCGGTCAGCTCGGCCTGCTCCCAGGACATGGGCACGAAGGAGATGGCGCCCAGGTTGTAGACCTCGTCGGGCTGAACGCGTTCCACCGCCGAGATCAGCGACCCCTGGTCGAGCAGATCGCCCCGCACCACCTGAACGTCCGCGAGGAGCTTACGCATGCGCGACACCCGCGGGTTGGCCTGCCCTCGGGCCAGACCCCAGACCTCGTACCCCTGGGCGAGCAGGTGCTCCGCCAGATAGGAACCGTCTTGGCCGGTGATGCCGGTGATCAGAGCGCGCCTGGCCAACGGGTCCTCCAACTATCGCAACCACGTCCGTTGGGACGGGAATGTACAGCTACGCGTCTCGAACAGCACCAAGCCAGCTAGAACAGGTTCCACCGAACTACGTTCGGTCACGCCAACGTCGCAGTTCGCGAGGGCTGCGAGCCGGGGTAGGAACAATTCCAGATGACCTACCGAATGGTAGCCTTTTCCAACTAAGGTCATCTTTCACGGTACACGCCCGTCTCAGGTGTCTACCGGCGGAGAAAGGGGTGTCCGTGAATGACACGCTGCGGATCGCGCTGTTGTCCTACCGCAGCAAGCCGACCTGTGGCGGTCAAGGTGTCTACCTTCGGCACCTGAGCCGCGAACTCGTCGCCCTCGGACACCATGTCGAGGTCTTCTCCGGCCAGCCGTACCCCGAGCTCGATGAGGGTGTGATCCTCAACAAGGTCCCGAGCCTCGACCTTTACCGCGACCAAGACCCGTTCCGGACCCCCAAACTGCACGAATACCGCGACTGGATCGACTGGCTCGAAGTCGGGACCATGTGGACCGCGGGCTTCCCCGAGCCGCTGACCTTCACGTTGCGCGCCTACCGCGAGCTGAAGAAGCGCGTCGGCGACTTCGACGTCGTCCAGGACAACCAGACGCTCGGGTACGGCCTGCTCGGCATCCAGAAGCTTTTCCCGGTCGTCGGCACCATCCACCACCCGATCAGCGTGGATCGCCGCATCGAGCTGGAGGCGGCCAAGGGCGGCAAGAAGCTGAGCATGCGCCGCTGGTACGGGTTCGTGAAGATGCAGGCCAAGGTCGCACCGCGGCTGAGCCCGATCCTGACGGTGAGCGAGTCGAGCCTGGCCGACATCCACCGCGACTTCAACGTCCCGCAGGCCAACATGCGCCTGATCCCCCTCGGCGTCGACACCCGATATTTCCACCCGAGGCCCGAAAAACCCCGGAAAAAGGGCTCGATCGTCGCCGTAGCCAGCGCCGACTCGCCCATGAAGGGTGTGTCCACCCTGCTCAGAGCCGTGGCCAAGCTGGCGACCGAACGCGACGTCACCCTGACCGTCGTCAGCAAGCCCACGCCCGGCGGCCCCACCGAGCAACTCGTGCAGGAGCTCAGCCTCCAGGACCGCGTCACGTTCGTGCACGGCATCTCCGACGACGAGCTGGGCGAGCTGATCGCCACCTCGGAGATCTCGGTCGTCCCCTCGCTCTACGAGGGCTTCTCGCTGCCCGCCGTGGAGCACATGGCCTGCGCAACGCCGCTGGTGGCCAGCCGTACCGGAGCGTTGCCCGAGGTCGTGGGCGACGCGGCCATCCAGGTGGCGCCCGGTGACCCGGAGGAGCTGGCCGCGGTGCTGCGCCGCCTGCACGACTCCCCCGAAGAGCGTGAGGCGGTGGGCAAACGCGGTTACGACCGCGTCATGGAGCGCTACACCTGGCACGTCGTCGCCAAGCGGACCGTCGAGGCCTACCGAGAGGCCATCCAGAACAGAGGAGCACGCTGACTTGCTGACCGTCGACTTCGCCAAGCTGCCCGTCGGCCCCGGAGTGCGGGTTCTCGATCTCGGCTGCGGCGGCGGCCGGCACGCCTTCGAGGTGCTGCGCAGGGGCGCCGACGTGGTCGCCTTCGACATGGACCAGGCCGAGCTTGACAACGTGGCCGCCATGTTCGTGGCGATGGACAAGGCCGGCGAGGTGCCGATCGGCGCCGGCGGTGAGACCGTGCAGGGCACCGCGCTCGACATGCCGTTCGAGGAGGGCAGCTTCGACCGGGTGATCGCGGCCGAGGTGCTGGAGCACATCCCGGACGACATGAGCGCGATGGCGGAGATCTTCCGGGTGCTCAAGCCGGGCGGCACGGCGGCCATCACGGTGCCGAGCTTCCTGCCCGAGCGGATCTGCTGGGCGCTGGACGAGGACTACCACACGGCGCCCGGCGGACATGTCCGCATCTACACCCTGGCCGAGCTGAGCGCAAAGCTGAAGTCCACCGGGTTCGAGATCGGGCCCCATCACCATGCCCACGGGCTGCACGCGCCGTACTGGTGGATCAAGTGCGCCGTCGGCGTCAACAACGACGAGCACCCCCTCGCGAAGGCCTACCACGAGCTGCTCGTATGGGACATCATGAAGCGCCCGGCCGCCACCCGCGTCGCCGAGGCCCTGCTCAACCCGCTGATCGGCAAGAGCGTCGTCCTCTACGTGCGGAAGCCCTGAGCGTGATCAGCTGGGAGCAGACCGTCCAGACCGCCCAGAGCATCGCCGCCATCCAGCAGGACGACGGCGGCGTGCCCTGGCCGGAAGGACACGTCGACGCGTGGAACCACGTCGAATGCCTGATGGCGATGGCCGTCGCCGGCCTGTCGGAGCCCGTGGACCGCGGCTACGACTGGCTGATGCGCCACCAGCGCCCCGACGGCTCCTGGGCGATGAAGATCCAGGACGGCGTGGCGGTCGAGCGCGGCGGCGAGTCCAACCACGCGGCGTACGCGGCCGTCGGCGCCTGGCACAACTACCTGGTCACCGGCAAGGACCCCAGTCCCCTCTGGCCGATGGTCAAGCGCGCACTCGACTACGTGGTGGACCTGCAGACCGCGCGCGGCGAGATCGTCTGGGAGCGTGACGCCCAGGGCCGCGCCTCCACCTACGCGCTGCTGACCGGCTGTTCCTCGATCCACCAGGGGCTGCGCTGCGGCGTTCTGCTCGCCGATCACCTCGGCGACCCGCAACCTCATTGGGAGCTGGCCGCCGACCGCCTCGCCCACGTGCTCGCCTTCCACCCGGAGGCGTTCACCGACAAAAGCCGCTTCTCTATGGACTGGTACTACCCGGTCCTCGGCGGCGCCGTCCGCGGCCGCGCGGCCTTTGACCTGATCGACCGCGAATGGCCGACGTTCGTGGTGCCGGGCCTCGGCATCCGCTGCGTCTCCGACCAGCCGTGGGTGACGGGCGCGGAAACCTGCGAGCTCGTGCTCGCCCTCGACGCCCTGGGCCGGCGCGAGCGCGCCGTCCGCCTCTTCACCGACATGCAGCACCTGCGCCACGACGACGGCTCGTACTGGACCGGCTGGCAGTTCGTCAACCGCAAGCACTTCCCCCACGAGCGCAGCGGCTACACCGCCGCCGCCACCATCCTCGCCGCCGACGCTCTGTCCGGCCTCAGCGGCGGTTCCGGCATCTTCCGCGACATCCGCACCCCCGCCTCACACACCTGCGACTGCACGATTTCCTCGGGTTAGACCACCTTTCTCGCGTACGGCGAAGCCGCCGATGAGCGCAATCGGTTTTGCCGGTTCTTTGCCCCGAGAGGCGGAGCGGCGGCGGGGAATGCCGCAATGGGCTCACTAGCTTCGTGAGTGGCCGTACGAGGCGTCTTCGGGGGAAGCGTGGGCGACACGGGCACAACATCGTTCTTGGATCAGGTCACGATTGAACAGACACTGGCCCCAGCGCGTGGCCTGTGGAGGTTCCTGGAGAAAGATCCGGTCGAGTCTGACTTGGGGCGGCGACGGTTCCGGCTCAGGGCGGGAGCGGCTCCGGGAGTGCTCACGGCGGCCGAGGAAACCTATGTGTACGGCTACAACGCGGTCATCGCCCGGGAGATCCACAAGGTCGGGCGGATACCGCAGGAGCGGCAGCCGTTCGCCTGGGAGGGCGCGGCGGCGGCCGCGACCATGCTCGACCTGATCACCATGACTCGGGGCCGGCGCCTGAACGAGCTACTTGCCGGCCCCGCCCAGCTCCACCCGCATGCCGCCCACCTGGGCGCGGGCCGCGCACACGCGTTGCTGCGCCTGCCGCCCACGTGGGGCATGCGGCGGGCCCATCCGCTGCTGCGCTGGCTGGCCATCGACGGCTACGGCTTCCAGCGCAGCATGTCCAAGGCCGACCTCATGGTGGGCGAGCGGGCCATGCCTGAGCTGGCCGTACGCGCACACTGTGCGATCTTCGACCAGGGCCTCGGGCGGCTCCTCTGGTACCACGACTGCGCCGAGCCCGACGACCTCACGGCGCACATCCACGCGTACCCGGCATCCCGCCGGGCGGATCTGTGGAGCGGCGTGGCCTTCGCGGCCGTGTACACCGGCGGCGCGGACCTCGACGAACTCGACCGGCTCGCCGTCTACGCCGGCGCCGACGGCTTCCGCCAGCACGTGGCGCAGGGCGCCGCCTTCGCCTGCGCCGCCTGGCTCACCGCCGGCACCCTCCCCGGCCACGCCGCCGAGGCCGCCCCGATCCTGACCGGCGCCCCGGCCGAGGAGGCGGCCGCCTGGACCGACGCCGCGCTGGCCTCCCTCGGCCACGACCCGCACACGCACGACGACTTCCTGACCTGGCGCGCCCAGACCCGCCGCGCGTGGGCCCGGCGCCACCGCACCGACTGACCGTCGCGGAATATACCCCCGGAGGGTAGCCGTTGCGATGGGTGAGGAGGTTGAGCAGATGTTCGACGTGCACGTGATCGAGACGTCCACCCTAGGCGACCGCAGTTACCTGGTCACCGACGGGAAATCGGCCGCGGTGGTGGATCCCCAGCGGGACGTGGACCGGATCCTGGCCCTGGCCGGCAAATTGGGCGTCCGGATCACCACCGTCGCCGAGACCCACCTCCACAACGACTACGTCTCCGGCGGCCTGGAACTGTCCCGGCTGACCGGCGCGGTCTACGCGCTGGCCGACGCGGCGGACTTCCCGCACCGGGCGCTGAGCGACGGCGACACGCTGGACATCTCGCCCACACTGCGCCTCAGGGCGTTGCACACCCCCGGCCACACCTTCCACCACCTGTCGTACGTCCTCGACCACGACGGCACCCCCGAGGGCGTCTTCACCGGCGGCTCGCTGCTGTTCGGCACCACCGGCCGCCCCGACCTGCTCGGCCACGAGCACACCGAGACCCTCGCCCGCCACCAGCACGCCTCCGCGCGCAGACTCGCCGACGCCCTGCCCGACGGCGCGCGCATCTGGCCGACCCACGGGTTCGGCAGCTTCTGCGCAGTCGGTACGGCCGGCGGCGACGCCTCAACCGTGGGCCAGGAGAAACTGGCCAACCCGGCCCTGCGACTGGCCGAGAACACCTTCGTCACCGAAGTCCTGTCCGGCCTGGACGCCTACCCCGCCTACTACGCCCACATGGGCGCGATCAACGCCACCGGCCCCGCCCCCGTGGACCTGCGCCTGCCCGAACCCGCCACCCCCAAGGAACTGGCCCGGCGCATCGACGCCGGCGAGTGGGTCGTGGACCTGCGCTCCCGCACCGCGTATGCGGCCTCACACCTGATCGGCACCGTCAGCCTGGGCCTGGACGGCAGCATGGCCACCTGGCTCGGCTGGCTGACCACCCGCGGCGCCCCCATCACCCTGATCGGCGCCACCCGCGACGCGGTCGCCGAGGCCCAGCGCGAACTGGTCCGCATCGGCCTCGACCACCCGGCCGCCGTGGCCATAGGCACCCCAGAAACCTTGACCACCTCAACCACCCGCCTAGGCTCCCTCCGCCGAGCCACCTTCACCGACCTGTCCGAGGCCCTGGCCACCTCGGGCGACAACGTGCCCGGAACAGCCCACAACGGAAGCGGCGCAGACACGCCAGCGGACGGCATGGGCGACGCAAGGAGCGCGGGTGGAGCAGCGGATGGGAGGCCGGTGGTGGTGGATGTGCGGTTGGCCGGGGAATGGCGGGACGGGCATGTGGCGGGTTCGATCAACATTCCGCTCCCCCAGCTCACCGCAAGGCTGGCCGAGATCCCGCCGGGCGAGATCTGGGTGCACTGCGGCAGCGGCTACCGTGCCACCGCCGCCGCGTCCCTTCTGGCGAGGGCGGGACGCGAGGTCGTGGTCATCGACGACGCGTTCGCCCGTGCCGCCGACCAAGGCATCCCTATGTCCGCCTAAAGCCCTATGTCCGCCTAAAGCCCTATGTGCCCATACATGGCCGCTCAAAGCCGCATGAAACCGCCCAACCGAGCCACAAAGCCCAGCCGCCGACGGTCCGCAGAAAAGCACGCCTAGATGCCGGGGCCGACTCGCTCCAGTACCCGTAGCGAGCCCTCACCCCCCACCTCCTTGAACGCCCCGGACGACAGCGCCCGCCGATAAACCCGGTACGGCGCCTGCCCACCCTCAGCAGGGTCGGGGTAGATGTCGTGGAACACCAGCGCCCCGCCCTCCATCACATGCGGCGCCCACCCCTCATAGTCAGCGGTCACCGGCTCCTCGGAGTGTCCTCCGTCGATGAACAGCAGGGCCAGCGGCGTGTTCCACAACCCGGCCACCCTCCCCGACTGCCCGACCACCGCGATCACCTCGTCCTCCAGCCCGGCCGCGGCGATGGCGGTGCGGAAGGCGGGCAGCGAGTCCATCTTGCCGAAGCGCGGGTCGACCAGCGTCGGGTCGTGGTGGGCCCAGCCGGGCTGGATCTCCTCCGACCCGCGGTGGTGGTCGACGGTGATCACGACGCTGCCGGTCTGGCGGGCCGCCGCGCCGAGGTAGATCGCGGACTTGCCGCAGTAGGTGCCGATCTCGCAGATGGGGCCCTGCCCTCCGTACTTCAGGGCGGCGTGGAAGAGGGCGAGCCCTTCGCCGGCCGGCATGAATCCCTTGGCATGCTCGGCTGCGTAACGCAAGTCAGGCGGCATCGTCATGGAGAAGCACCCTAGTGGAACCGAACAACATTCCATTGCCCTCTTGTCGGCGATTCTGGAACCTGTTCTACTGGGCAACGTGAATCAGCGCGCGCGCATCGCGATGCCGGAAGCGGACGTCACAGCCCTCATCGAGGGCTCGCGCAAGCTCCAGCTGGCGACCATCAACCCCGATGGCACCCCGCACCTGGTGACCATGTTCTACGGCCTCGACGAGGGCCGGATCGCCTTCTGGACCTACGGCAAAGCCCAGAAGGCCGTCAACCTCGCCCGCGACCCCAGGGTCAGCTGCCTGATCGAGACCGGTGACGACTACGCGGAACTGCGCGGAGTCCTCCTGTACGGCGTGGCCAAGCAGGTCGCCGAGCACGAGCGCGTGCTGGAGATCGGCATGGAGATCGCCCGCCGGATGACGCCCGGAGTGCCCGACGCGGACCTGCGCCCGTACGTGGAACTGACCGGAAGAAAACGCATCGCATACGTGGTCGAGCGCACCAGGGTGGTCTCATGGGATCACAGGAGGCTCACATGAAGATCAAGGTCGACTACCTGGTATGCGAGGCGAACGCCGTATGCATGGGGCTCGCCCCTGAAGTGTTCGACGTGGACGAGGAGGACAACCTGCACGTCCTTCTCCCCGAGCCGCCAGCCGACATGCAGGACCGGGTACGGCACGCCGTACGTTCCTGCCCGAAAGCCGCCCTCTCCCTAGAGGAGTAACAGGAGGAACCCCCCATGCGCGCCGCCATTCTGCACGCTGTAGGCGACGACAAGCTCGACCTCCGCGATGACGTCACGCTGGCCCCGGTCGGGCCGGCGGACGTACGCGTCCGGATCCGGGCGACCGGTGTCTGCCATTCCGACCTGTCGGCCATGTCCGGCGTGCTGCCCCAGCCGGTGCCGCTCATCCCGGGCCATGAGGGCGCGGGCGAGGTGGTCGAGGTGGGCGAGCACGTCACCTCGCTCCAGCCGGGCGACCACGTGATCATCAACTGGCGCCCTTCGTGCCAGGAGTGTGCTCTGTGCCTGGGCGGCCAGCCGTACCTGTGCATGAAGTATGTGATCGAGTCCTTCTCCAAGGGCAACTTCCGCATCGGCGGCGACTCCACCGTCTTCGGCATGGCGGGCTGCGGCACCTGGGCCGAGGAGTGCGTGGTGCCGTGGCAGGGCGCGATCAAGATCGACCCGGAGGTGCCGTGGGAGGCGGCCGCGCTGATCGGGTGCGGCATCACCACGGGCGTCGGCGCGGCGCTCAACACGGCCAAGGTGCGTCCGGGCTCCACGGTCGCGGTGATCGGCTGCGGCGGCGTGGGACTGTCGGTGATCCAGGGCGCGCGAGTCTCCGGCGCCCGCGTGATCCTGGCCGTCGACCCGCTGACGTCGAAGCACGAACTGGCCAGGAAGGTCGGCGCCACGCACGCGGTCACCCCCGACGACCTGCCGGGCGCCGTGGCCGAGCTGACCGGCGGCAACGGCTTCGACTACGGCTTCGAGGTCGTCGGCAAGTCCGCGACCATCACCAGCGCGTGGCAGACGACCCGCGCGGGCGGCGACGTGATCGTCGTGGGCGCCGGCGCCATGGACGACATGGTGCAGATCTCCGCGTTCAGCCTGCTGTTCGAGGGCAAGAACCTGCTGTCCAGCATGTACGGCGAGGCCGACGTGCGGCACGACTTCCCCTACTTCGCCGCCCTGTACAAGGCCGGCCAGCTCGACCTGGAGTCGATGATCAGCGCCAGGATCAAGCTGGCCGACCTCAACGACGCCGTGGCCGCGCTGAAGGGCGGCGAGGTGCTGCGCCAGATCGTGGTGATGGACTAGCGACGGAAGGAAGGGCCGGGGCCGATACCCCGGCCCTTTCGCATGCCGCTTGACGCGCATCCTCCTATAGTGCAAATTGCAATATAGGAGGTAGCCATATTATGAGGATCTTGGTTGTCGGTGCGGCCGGCCGTACCGGAAAGCATGTGCTCACCCAAGGCGTACGGCGGGGCCACGAGATCACCGCCTTCGCCCGCACCCCCGAGGCGCTGAAAGAACACGAAGGACTGAGCGCCGTGCACCGGGGCGACGCCCGCGACCTGGACGCGGTCCGCACGGCGATCCAGGGGCAGGACGCGGTGATCGCCGCGGTCGGCGGGAGCACGATCGCGCTCACCCTGATCACCGCGATGCGCGAGAGCGGCCCGCGCCGGCTGGTCATGACCAGCAGCCGGTCGGTCCCGGCGACCAGGCCGCGGCTGCCGGTCGCCCTGGCCTGGTTGTTCCTCCGCGCCGCCTACGCCGACCTGGCCCGCGCGGAGGGCATGCTGCAGGCCAGCGACCTCGACTGGAGCGTGGTGCGCGGGACCATGCTCAACGACAAGCCGGCGGCCGGGCGGGTGCACGTGGACTTCGCGGCCAACGCGACGGGCGGCACGATGCGGCTGTCGCGCGCCGACTACGCGATGGCGCTGCTCGACACGGCCGAGGACGCGGGGCTGATCGGGAAGGCGCTGGGCGTCTGCGGCCCGAAGTGAGGGCTACTCGACCACCAGGTTGACGGGGATGTTGCCGCGGGTGGCGTTGGAGTAGGGGCAGACCTGGTGGGTGGCCTCCAGCAGGGCGTGGCCGGCCTCGGCGGAGATCTCGTCGGGCAGCTCCACCCGCAGCGTGACTTCGAGGCCGAAGCCGCCGGCGCCGTTGGACACCAGGCCCACCTCGGCGGTCACGGCCACGTCGGTGACGTCGAGGTTCTGCTTCTTGCCGACGAGTTGCATGGCGCTGGCGAAACACGCGGCGTACCCGACCGCGAACAGCTGCTCAGGGTTGGTGCCCGCGCCGGCGCCACCGAGCTCGGCGGGCGGGGACAGTTTGACGTCGAGCTTGCCGTCCGTGGTGACACCGCGGCCGTCGCGGCCGGAGGCGGTGCCGACCGCGGTGTACAGGGCCTTGCTCATCAGGGTGCTCCTCACAGCAGTTGGAGACAGACAGGTCTGTCTAGCTAGGACTGACACTAGACAGACCTGTCTGGTAATGTCAAGGCATGACGAGTCCTGCCCGCCAGCGCATCCTGGATACCGCGACGCGGTTGTTCTATGCCGAAGGCGTACGCGCGGTGGGCATCGACCGGATCATCGCCGAGGCGGGAGTGGCCAAGGCGACCTTCTACCACCACTTCCCGGCCAAGGACGACCTGGTCACCGCCTATGTGGAGGACCAGGGTCAACGGCAGCGGGCGCTGGCCGACGAACTGCCTGACGGGTCCGGGCGGGAGCGGTTGCTGGCCATGTTCGAGCGGATGGGCGAGTTCGGCAGCCTGCCCGGTTACCGGGGCTGCCCGTTCATCAACGCCGCGGCGGAGTATCCCGACCGCTCGCACCCGGTGCGCAGGGCCGTCGCCGCCTACCGGGAGTGGTTCCGCGACCTGATGCTCGGCCTGCTCAAGGAGGCCCGGCACCCCACGCCGGACACCACCGCCGACATCCTCATGATCGTGCGCGACGGCGTGGCCGTGGGCTTCGACCTCGACGACCCGGCCGTGGTACGCGCCTCGATCCGGGAGACCGCGGAGCGCGTCCTGGGCTCTTCAGGCGAGTGAGAGGCCGGCCTCGCGAGAAGGCCGGCCGGGGTCTCACGTGGTGGAGAAGGCGGCGTCGAAGGCCGTGGCGGGCGGGGTGATGGAGTTCAGGGTGCGGATGAAGCCCAGGGCCTCGCGGGCGCCGTCGAGGCGGTCCATGCCCGCGTCCTCCCACTCGATCGAGATCGGGCCCGTGTAGCCGATGGAGTTCAGGGCCCTGAAGCAGTCCTCCCACGGCACGTCACCGCGCCCGGTCGAGACGAAGTCCCAGCCGCGCCGCAGGTCCGCCCACGGCAGGTGCGAGGACAGGCGGCCCCGGCGGCCGTCGCCCACGCGCATCCGGGTGTCCTTGCAGTCCACGTGGTAGATGCGGTCGGCGAAGTCGAGGATGAAGTTCACCGGGTCGATGTCCTGCCAGACCATGTGCGAGGGGTCCCAGTTCAGGCCGAAGGCGGGGCGGTGGCCGATCGCTTCCAGCGTCTTCTGGGTCGTCACGTAGTCGTAGGCGATCTCCGACGGGTGCACCTCGTGCGCGAAGCGGACGCCCACCTCGTCGAAGACGTCCAGGATCGGGTTCCAGCGGTCGGCGAAGTCCCGGTACCCGGCCTCCACCATCGAGGCGGGCACCGGCGGGAACATCGCCACGGTGTGCCAGATCGACGAACCGGTGAACCCCACCACGGTGTCCACGCCGAGCGCGGCGGCGGCCCTGGCGGTGTTCTTCATGTCCTCGGCCGCGGCCTGGCGCACCGACTCCGGATCGCCGCTGCCCCAGATGCGGGCGGGCAGGATGGCCTGGTGCCGCTCGTCGATGGGGTGGTCGCAGATGGCCTGGCCGACGAGGTGGTTGGAGATCGTCCACACCTTCAGGCCGTGCTTGTCGAGCTGTTCGAGCTTGCGGGTGACGTACCCGGAGTCCTCCAGGGCGGCGGCCACGTCGAAGTGATCGCCGGAGCAGGCGATCTCCAGCCCGTCGTAGCCCCACTCCGCCGCCAGCCCGCACACCTCCTCGAAGGGCAGGTCGGCCCACTGTCCGGTGAAGAGTGTGACCGGTCTGGTCATGGGATCTCCTTGTACGCGCCGTTGCTCTGCTCGACCGCCTCCAGCACCCGCTGCACCCGCAGCCCGTCGGCGAACGAGGGCGAGGGGTCGGCGCCGGCGGCGATCGCCTCCAGGAAGTCCTTGATCTCGTGGGTGAACGTGTGCTCGTAGCCGAGCCCGTGCCCCGGCGGCCACCACGCCCCGGCGTAGGGATGGCCGGGCTCGGTGACGAGGATCCGGGTGAAGCCCGCGCCGCCGTCGCTGACCCACAGCTCGTTCATCGCCTCGAAGTCGAAGAACAGGCTGCCCAGCGCGCCGTTCAGCTCGATGCGCAGCGCGTTCTTGCGCCCGGTGGCGAAGCGCGTGGCCTCGAACGAGGCCAGCGCGCCGCCCGACATTCGGCCGACGAACAGCGCCGCGTCGTCCACGGTGACCGTGCCCATTTCCGTGCCCTTGTCCGTACGGCTGCCGCCCTCGAGCGGCCGTTCCTTGACGAAGGTCTCGGTCAGCCCGGTGACGCCCACGACGCGCTGGCCGGTGACGAACTCGGCGGTGTCGATGATGTGCGCCCCGATGTCGCCGAGCGCACCCGAGCCCGCCTTGTCCTTCCGCAACCGCCACACCAGCGGGAAGTCCGGATCCACGATCCAGTCCTGCAGGTACTGCGCCCGTACGTGCCTGATCTCGCCCAGCCGGCCCTCGGCGACCAGTTGCCTGGCCAGGGCGACGGCGGGCACCCGCCGGTAGTTGAAGGCGACCATGCTCCTACCCGGCCCGCGCGCGGCGGCCTCGGCCATCCGCGTGGCCTCCTCCACCGTGTTGGCCAGCGGCTTCTCACAGATGACGTGCTTGCCCGCGGCCAGCGCGGCGATGGCGATCTCGGCGTGCGAGTCGCCGGGCGTGCAGATGTCGATGATGTCGATGTCGTCGCGGGCGACCACCTCGCGCCAGTCGGTCACCGCCTCCGCCCAGCCCATCTGGGCGGCCGCCGCCTCGGTCGCCTCCTTCGAGCGCCCGCAGATCACCCGCATCTCGGGTTTCGCGGGCAGCTCGAAGAAGGCGGAGACGTTCCGCCACGCCTGGGAGTGGACGCGTCCCATGAAGGCATAACCGATCATGCCTACGCCGTTAATCAAGATTCAAACCCCAATGGCAGGTACTTCTCGACGTTCTCCTTGGTGATGGTCTCCGACGCGAGGGTGATCGACTGGGGCACTTGGTTCTCCACGAGATCGCTCATGCCCTTACCCTGGGCGATCAGTCGCGCGAGCTTGATGGCCGAGGAGGCCATCGTGGGGCTGTAGGTGACCGTGGCCTCCAAGACCGAGCTGCCCGACTGGATCTCCTTCATGGCGTTGAGCGAACCGGCGCCGCCGACCATGAAGAACTCGCTGCGTCCCGCCTCCTTGATCGCGGCGAGCACGCCGACGCCCTGGTCGTCGTCGTGGTTCCACAGCGCGTCGATCTTCTTGTGCGCCTGAAGGAGGCTGGCGGCGACCTGGTTGCCGGTCTCCACGGTGAACTTGGCGTCCTGCTTGGCGGTGACGCTGAAGCCGTACGTCTTGAGCGCGTCGGCGAAGCCCTTGCTGCGGTCCTGGGTGAGCGGGAGCGTCGCGATGCCCTGGATCTCCACGATCACCGGGTTGGCGACGCCCTTGTCCTTGAGCTTCTTGCCGACGTGGTGGCCGGCCGCCACGCCCATGCCGTAGTTGTCGCCGCCGACCCAGGTGCGGTAGGCGAGCTTGTCGGGGAAGACGCGGTCGAGGTTGACGACGGGAATGCCCGCCGCGGTGGCCTGCAGCGCGACCTGGTTGAGCTGCTGGCCGTCGTTGGGCAGGATCACCAGCGCGGCGACCTTGGCCGCGATCAGCGACTCGACCGCGGAGATCTGGGCGTTGATGTCGTTGGTCGGCTCGACCGGCTTGAACTCGATGTCGGTGTACTGCTTCGCGGTCGCCTCGGCGTTCTTGGCGATGGCCGCGATCCAGCCGTGGTCGGCGGCCGGCGCGGAGAAGCCGATGACGACCTTCTCCCCCGGCTGGTCGTTGCCGCTCGCGGCGGGGGCGGGTGCCGGGGCCGCGCTGGTGGGCGCCGCCGCCGGCTCGTTCGAGGTGCAGCCCGTGGCCAGTAATGCGGCACCGCCCAGGCCGCCGATGAGGAATCCCCGGCGCGCGACGTTTTCGGTCATGGTGCTCTCTCCTTGAGGTTGCGCCGCTGGAGAAGGACGGCGACGACGATGATCAGGCCCTTGGCGATCAGCTGGTCGCTGGTGTTGAGGCCGTTGAGGATGAACAGGTTCGTGATGACCGTGAAGATGAGCAGGCCGAGGATCGAACCGACGATGGTGCCCCGGCCGCCGGTCAGCAGGGTGCCGCCGATGATCACGGCGGCGATGGCGTCGAGCTCGTACAGGTCGCCGTGGGTGGACGACCCGGTGGTGGTGCGGGCCATGATCAGGATCGCGGCGATGCCGCAGCACAGGCCGGACAGCGCGTACAGCAGCATCGTGTGCCTGCGTACGTTGATCCCGGCGAGCCTGGCCGCCTCGGGGTTGCCGCCGACCGCGTAGGTGCGGCGGCCGAACGTGGTGCGGTTGAGCAGGACCCAGCCGAGCACCACGACCAGCGCGAAGATGTAGACCAGCAGCGGGATGCCGAGCACCCGCGTGGTCGACAGCTCCACGATGGCGGTGTTGCCGCTCTGGATGAGCTGGGTCTTGCGGTCGGACATGCGCTGGGCCAGGCCGCGCGCGGCCACCAGCATGGCCAGCGTGGCGATGAACGGCACCAGCCGCCCATAGGAGATCAGTAACCCGTTGACCAGCCCGGCCCCGGTGCCGACCAGGATCGCGCAGACCGCCATGACGAACGGCCCGTACGACTGCGTGGCAAGCGTGGTCGCCCACACCGAGGCGAGCGCCATGATCGCGCCCACGGACAGGTCGATGCCGCCGCCGATGATCACGAACGTCATGCCGACCGTGATGACGCCGATGGTGGCGGCCAGCGACAGGATGCTGACCAGGTTCGACGCGGTGGCGAAGTTGTCGGGCTTGGTGATCAGGCCGACGATCGCGAGCAGCACCAGCGCCGCCACCAGCCCGAGGTGGCGGGCCTCGCCGACCCGCCCCCACCAGGCCTCGCGTACGGCGACGCCGCGGGTGTCCACCTTCACGCCGCACTCCCTTCCATGATCATGTCGAGTACCCGGTGCTCGTCGAGACCTTCGGCCGCGCTCTCGTGAATGACCCGGCCCTCGCGCAGCACCAGCACCCGGTCGGCCAGGCCGAGCACCTCGGGCACCTCGCTGGAGACCAGCAGCACGCCGATCCCCTGCTCGGCCAGCTTGCGGATGACCGCGTACAGCTCGGCGCGGGCGCCGACGTCCACGCCGCGGGTGGGCTCGTCGAGCAGGAGCAGCTTGCGCTCGTCGAGCAGCCAGCGGGCCAGCACGGCCTTCTGCTGGTTGCCGCCGGACAGCGTCTTGATCGGGCGTTCCGGGTCGTGGGGGCGGATGTCGAGGGCGTCCACCAGGCGTCTGGCCTCGGCTCTTTCCCGGGCGCGGTCGAGCCAGCCGAATCTGGAGAAGCCGGGCAGCGTGCCGAGGGTGATGTTGGCGGTGACGCTCTGGTCGAGCAGGAGCGCCTGGGCCTTGCGCTCTTCCGGGGCCAGGCCCATGCCCTGCCTGACGGCCGCTACCGCGCTCCTGATCTGCCTGCCTTCCAGCAGGACCCGGCCTGAGCTGGGGCGGGAGCCGTACACCGCCTCCAGGATCTCCGAGCGGCCGGAACCGACGAGGCCGGCCAGGCCGACGATCTCGCCCGCGTGCACGGAGAAGGAGACGCCGGCGAACGCGCCCGGCGAGCTGAGGTCCTCCACGCGCAGCACCTCGCGGCCGCGGCCGGAGCCGCGCGGCGGGAAGACGTACTCGACGTTGCGGCCGGTCATCAGGGAGACGATCTGCGAGGTGGGGGTCTCGTGGGCGGGCAGGCCGACGGCGACCGTGCGGCCGTCCTTCAGGACGGTGACGCGGTCGCCGATCTCGCGGATCTCCTCCAGGCGGTGGGAGATGTAGACGACGGCGACGCCCTGGGCGGTCAGCTCGCGGATGATGCGGAAGAGGTTGGCGACCTCGTCGTGGGCGAGGGCCGCGGAGGGCTCGTCCATGATGATCAGGCGGGCGTCGTGGGAGAGCGCCCTGGCCATGGAGACGACCTGCTTGGCGGCCGGGGACAGGCGCCCGACCTCGGTGGACGGGCGGATCTCCGGGTGGCCGAGCCGGGCGAGCACCGCGGTGGCGGCCCGGTTGGTGGCGGAGCGGTGGACGAAGCCCAGGGACGACTTCTCGTGGCCGAGCAGGATGTTCTCCGCCACGCTGAGCCCGTCGACGAGGTCGAGCTCCTGGTAGATGGTGGCGATGCCGAGCCTGATGGCGTCGATGGGGCTGCTCGGGCGTACCTGCCCGCCGCCGAACTCGATCGTGCCCTGGTCGGGCTGGTGCACGCCGGCCAGCACTTTGATCAGTGTGGACTTGCCCGCGCCGTTCTGGCCGAGCAGGCAGTGCACCTCGCCCGCCCGCACGTCGAGATCGACCCCGTCGAGCGCGCGCACGCCGGGGAACTGCTTGACGACTCCCCTGATGACCAGCATGGGCCCTCTCAGGCGTTGATGATCCGGTTGATGTTCTCGGGTGAGAGGTAGTGCTCGATCGCGAGGATGCCCGCGCCCAGCGCGGCCGCGTTCACCCCCGTACGGCTCGGCACGATCGTCAGATGGTGGGTGGCCAGCGGCAGCGACCGGCGGTAGACGGTCTCGCGGATCCCGGCCAGCAGGTGCTCGTGCACGCGTGACAGGGCGCCGCCGATGACGATGACCTCGGGGTTGAAGAAGTTGACCAGACCGGCGAGGACCTCGCCGATGAGCCGCCCGGCCTCCCTGACCAGCCGCAGCGCCTGGGTGTTGCCGCTCTGCACGAGCCGCACCACGTCGGCGCCGGACTCGGCGGGGAAGCCGAGTTCGGTGAGCCTGCGGGCCAGCGCGGCGCCGCCGGCGACCGCCTCCAGGCAGGCGCTGTTGCCGCAGCGGCAGCCCGCCTCCTCGTGGCCGCTGACCCTGATGTGGCCGATGTCGCCGGCCGAGCCGCTGGCCCCGCGGTGCAGGGCGCCCTCGGTCACGATGCCGCAGCCGATGCCGGTGCCGACCTTCACGAACAGCAGGTGGCCGGTGGCGGCGAAGGCGTTGCGGTGCTCGCCCAGCGCCATCACGTTGACGTCGTTGTCGACCAGGACCGTGGGGCCGCGGAAGTAGTCGGGGATGGGGTAGTCGTTCCAGCCGGGCATGATCGGCGGGTTGTTCGGCCGGCCGGTGGCGAACTCGACCGGCCCCGGCACCCCGATGCCCAGCGACCTGAGCCCGGCGCGCGGCCGGCCCACCTCGGCGAGCAGCTGATCCACCAGCCGGTCGACCTGCGGCAGCACGGCTTCCGGACCTTCGGCGATGTGCAGCGGCTCCTCGGACTCGGCCAGCACGGCGCCGGTGAGGTCCATGAGCGCGACCCGGCAGTGGGTGGCGCCGAGGTCGACTCCGGCGACGCTGTGTTCGTCGGTGTACAGGCGCAGCTGGCGCGGCGGGCGGCCGCCGGTGGACTCGCCGCTGTCGCTCTCCTCGACCAGGCCGCGCTCGATGAGCGCGTCGACCCGCTGGGAGATGGTGGATCTGGCCAGGCCGGTGACCCGCGCGAGGTCGGAGCGGGTCGTGGCCGACCCGGCGCTGATCAGGGTCAGCACGTCGCCCGGAGAGCCGGGAGGTGAGCTCATGCGCCGACCATAGGAGCACTCGTCGGTCAGAAGCAAGACCCTGATCCAACAAACCTGGCGGACTTCCGCCGATGGTCGAACAAAGTCTCCGCCAGGGCCCAAAGGCGCAAAAGAGAATGAGAATCTGGTTTCACAGATGCGGAGAGCACGCATAGTAAATGGCGATGCACACGTAAGGACCGTCGGTTCACCAGGCGGGTTCCGACCTCACCGAAATACACCCTTAAAAGCGTCAGTAAGCCGAAAAAACAAACAAACACCTAATAGTTAAGCTATACCTCTGCAACGTTCTGGCTTTTCAACCCCTAAGCCATTAGTCAGGATGTAGTCGTACATCACGCTGTGTTCCGAAAGGATGCCGGTGATCCGTACTTTGCTCGCTGAGGACATGGAGCTCGTCCGCGGGGCGATCGTCGCCCTCCTCGCCTACGAGGAGGACATCGAGGTCGTCGCCGAAGTGGACCGAGGTGACCACATCCTCGAAGCCGCGCGGGCCACCAAACCTGATGTGGCCGTGATCGACCTGGTGATGCCGGGAGCGGACGGGCTGGAGGCGGCACGCGAGCTGCACGAGGCCCTGCCCGGCTGCGCGGTGCTGATCCTCACCGCCGTCGGCACGCCCGCCATGCTGAAACGGGCTTTAGACGCGCGGGTACGCGGGTTCCTGGCCAAGGACGCGCCGCCCGCGCAACTGGCCGACGCCATCAGAAAGGTGGCGGCCGGCGGGAGCGTCGTGGACTCCTCCCTGGCCATCGCCGCCATGACCACCCCGGAGACGCCGCTGACCTCCCGCGAACTCGACGTGCTGACCGCCGCGGCCGACGGCTCGTCCGTCTCGGAGATCGCCGGTTCGCTCTTCCTCGCGGAGGGCACCGTGCGCAACTACCTCAGCCGCACGCGCTCCAAGCTGAGCGCGCGCAGCAGCATCGACGCCATCCGCATCGCCCGCGAATCAGGCTGGATCTGACGGCAGCGGAAGACCGGTGTGCTCGGCGAGGAAGGCCAGCGCGTCCGCCGCCAGCGCCACCGAACGGCTGACGGCCCTCGCGCCGTGGCCGACGTCGCCCTCGTGGCGCAGCAGCAGCGGCCGGCCCCCCGCGTCCGCCCGCTGCATCGCCGCGCACATCTTGCGCGCGTGCGCGGGATCGACGCGAGTATCCTCGCCGAAGACTGTGAACAGGGTCGCCGGGTAGGCCGTGCCCTCGGCCACCCGGTGGTACGGGGAGTAGGACAGCAGCCAGGCCAGCTCCTCCGGGCGGTCGGCGGTGCCGTACTCCTGCTTCCAGGACGCGCCGAGGCCCGAGCGCTCATAACGCGTCATGTCGAGGATCGGCGCCGAGCAGACCGCGGCGGTGAACAGTCCTGGGTACTGCGTCAGCATGCCGCCGATGAGCAGGCCGCCGTTCGACTCGCCCCAGATGCCCAGCTGGGCGGGGGTGGTCCAGCCGTCGGCGACCAGTTTCTCCGCCGCGGCGGCGAAGTCGTCGAAGACGTTCTGCTTGTGCTCGCGCATGCCCGCGCGGTGCCAGGCCTCGCCCTCCTCGCCGCCGCCCCTGATGCCGGCGACCGCCAGCACGCCGCCCGCCTCGATCCAGGCCACCGAGTCGGCGGCGTAGCCGGGCGTCAGCGACATCCCGAAACCACCGTAACCAGTCAGGATCGCCGGGCGCGGGCGGCCGTCGCCCGGCATGGCGACCACGGTCATGCGCACCTCGGTGCCGTCGCGCGAGGTGAAGGTCACCTGCCTGCTCACCACGCCCGGCACCGGCAGGCTCGCCTCCCACGCGGTGAGCGAGCCGTCCTTCGCGTCGTAGCGCCACACGCCCGCGGGCGTGACGGCGTCGGTGTAGAGGAACCACGCCTCGTGCCCGCCCTCGGGGCGCGCGGTGAGCGGCCCGACCGTCCCCGCACCAGGCAGCCTCACCGGTACGGCCGGCCGCCCCGTGTCCAGCTCGTGCACGACGACCTCGGCGACCGCGTGCCGTACGCGGGAGACCAGCAGCCGGTTGCCCTCCAGGATCGTGAACGCGGCCAGCACCGACTCCGGGTCCTCGGCCACCAGGTCCTTCCACGCGTCGGGACGCTCCGGGTCGGCCACGCACAACCGCCGGCGCGGCGCGTCGCGGTCGGTCAGGATGTACAGCCGCCCGTCCGCGCCGACCGCCGCCACGCTCCTGGCCGATCCGCCGGGCTGCACCCGCCGCCGCTCGCCACTGGCCAGGTCGGCCAGCCACAGCTCGTTCGGGGTGCTCGGGCCGGGTGCGGCCGACAGCGTGAGCCAGCGGCCGTCCGCGCTGAGCGTCAGCCCGTAGGAACCGGCGTCGCCGGCGGTGAAGACCTCTTCGTCGGGCTCCCGGGAGCCGATCCGGTGCAGGTAGACGCCGGTGCGGGCGCGGACGTAGTAGAACGCCGCGCCGTCGGGCAGCCAGGCGACCGGCGAGTACCGGCAGTCGCCGATCGGGCCGTCCACGTCCGCGCCGGTCCTGACGTCCATGACGCGCAACTCGGCCCGTTCCTCGCCGCGCCGCGACAACTGGTAGGCCAGCAGGGTGCCGTCCGGTCCCGGCTGCCATTCGTCCAGGGTGGTCAGGCCGGTGGGGTCCAGGCGCATCGGGTCGAGCAGGACCGCGTCGTCGCGGTAGAGGACGGGGTGCTCCTGGTCGGCCGCGCGGCGCTCCACGAAGCGGTGCTCGCCGCGCCATACGGGCGGGGTCGCGATGCCGGTACGGCTCAGCTCGCCCAGCCGGGTCCGCATGCGCTCGCGCCACGGGAGGGCGGCGGCGTGCTCGCGCCAGAGAGCCTCCTGTGCGTCGAGCCAGGTGACGGTGGCGGGGTCGGACGGGTCTTCGAGCCACCGGTAGGGGTCGGGGATCCGGTGGCCGTGGAGCTCGTCGACCAGCGGCAGCCGGGATGCGTCCGGATATTTCATGAAAGCTGGGCCTCCTCGCGGGTGGTCTCCCAGTGACCGACCAGATCGGCGTAGAGCGGTGCCGCCGCGACGAGCTCCTCGTGGGTGCCCATGCTCGCCCGGGAGCCGTCGAGCAGGACAACCCGCCCCGCCCTGCGGGCCGAGGTGAGCCGGTGGGCCACGACGATCAGCGTGCCGCCCCGCCGTACGAACGCCTGCTCGGCCCGCTCCTCGGCGGCCGGGTCGAGATGGCAGGTGGCCTCGTCGAGTATCACCAGGCGGGCCTCGGCCAGATGGGCTCTGACCAGGGCGATGAGCTGCCGCTCCCCCGCGGACAGGCCGCCGGGGTCCAGGGCGGCGTCCAGGCCGCCCAGGCGCTCGATCAGTTCGCCCGCGCCCACCTCGCGGGCGGCGGCCAGGATGCGCTCCGGCGGGGCGTCGGACAGGTAGGCCAGGTTCTCGCGCAGCGAGCCACGGAAGGCGTAGGCCTCCTGGGGGATCAGAACCCTGGTACCCGGGTCGGCCAGGTGGGCGGGTACTCCGGCCACGGTGACCGTGCCGGCGCCGGGGCTCAGCAGTCCTGCGGCCAGGGCGGCCAGCGTGGACTTGCCCGCGCCGCTCGGGCCGACGATCGCCAGGTGCTCGCCGTCCCGGATCTCCAGGTCGAGGTCGTGGACGACGGGGGCGGCGTGCTCGCCGTACGAGAAACCCACGCCCGTGAAGGCGAGCGCGGGCGGGTCGTCCACAGAGGGGGAGGCGGTGCGTTCGCGGGAAAGGGAAGGGGAAGGGGAAGTCGTGTGGAGGATGCGGTCGAGGGAGGCGAACAGGCGTACGCCGCTGACGCCGACGCCTTCGACGAGGCCGCCGAGCGCCGGGGCCAGCGACTGGGTGACGTAGGCGAGCGCGCCCACGATCACGCCGGCGCCGAGCGTGCCGCCCGCCACCCACGGCCCGCCGACCAGGATCAGGACGACCGGAGTCCACGCGCCGACGCCCAGGGCGGCGGTGCGCAGCGCGGTCATCCCGGCCAGGCGCCCGGCCGAGCGGGCCTGGGCTGCTATGCGGCGGCCGACGAGGGCCTGGACGCGTTCCTCCGCGCCGCAGGCGGTGACGTCGCGCAGGCCGCCGGTCACCGAGACGAGGGTCTGGGCGGTGCGCTCGTCGGCTTCGAGGTAGGCGCGCTGGCGGCGGTACAGGGCGGGCAGGGAGATCGTGAACAGCACCGCCCCCAGCACGAACGGCGGCACCACCAGCACGGCCAGCGCCGGATGCAGCGCGACCAGCCCGAGCACCGCGCCCGCCGCCGTGAACGCGAACCCGCGCACGACGGTGACCACCGCCGCGAAGGCGTCCCTGGCCAGCTCGACCTGCAGGTTGATCCGGGCGACCGCGCTCGCCGGCGCGTCCTGCGGCCCCTCGCACAGCGCCCCGCGTACGGCCAGCGTCAGCAGGTCGTCGCGGAACGGCTCGGCCACGGCGGCCACGGCCAGAATGACCTGCCGGGCCGCGAACGCCGCCAGCAGCCACGCCGCCCCGAGCGCCGCCAGCCAGGCCAGCCCGACGTCCACGCGCCCGGCGGCGAAGCCGTCGTCGATGGCGCGGGCGATCGCCAGCCCGATGAGGAAGGCGGGCGCCACCTCCACCACCGACCAGCCCGCGATCCTGGCCAGCGCCGCGGGCCGGGCCCGCAACGCCGTCCACACCACGCGGCCGGCCTTCATGACACGACCCCGGCGTGCTCGAAGACGGCCCGGTATCCGGGGTCCTTCCACAGGCTGGCGTGGGGGGCGTGGCCGCGTACCCGGCCGCCGTCCAGCCAGATCACCCGGTCGGCGCGGGCCGCGGTGGCGGCGCGATGGGTGACGACCAGCCGGGTACGCCCGCCGAGCTCACCGGTCAGCGCCTCGCCCACCTGCTGTTCGGTCAACGTGTCGAGGCCGGAGGTGGCGTCGTCCAGCACGAGGAAGCGGCCGCCCTGGGCGAAGGCGCGGGCCAGGCCGACCCGCTGGCGTTCGCCGCCGGACATGGGCGCGCGCTCCAGCGGCGTCAGGAAGCCCTGGGGCAGCCGGGACAGGAATCCGTCGGCCCGTGCGGCCCGTGCCGCCCCTTCCGCGGCGCCGGCCGGGGCCCGGCCGAACTCGATGGCCTCTTCCACGGTCTCCCCCAGCAGCACCGGGCGTTCGAAGGCGTACGCGACCGCCTGCCGCAGGGCCGAGGGCGACAGCTCGCGCAGGTTCACCCCGTCCAGCGACACCGTGCCCTGGTCCGGGTCGGTGAGCCGCCCGGCCAGCGCGGCCAGCGCGGACTTGCCCGCTCCAGAACGTCCGACCACGGCCGTCACCGACCCGCCGGGCAGCACGAGGTCGCCGACCTCCAGGCCGCCCGCGGTCACGGCGCGGAACTCCACGGTCCCGTCGCCGGGAGGCAGCGTCGCCGCGCCCGTCTCCGGCTCCCGCTCGTCCAGGACCTCTGCCACGCGGCCGGCCGCCGCGCGCGCCCTGGCCAGCCTGGCCACGAAGCCGAGCGCGCCGCTCAGCGCGGCGCCGAGAACGGCGTACCGCGCGGCGGCGTAGAGGTCGCCGACGGTGATCTGCCGGGTGGCCAGCAGATACCCGCCCACGGCGAGCACCGCCACCTCCAGCACCGGCACCATGATCCCGGCCCTGACCCCGGCGCCCGCCGTGGCCCGCCACAGGGCCAGACCGTGCGCGCGCAGCGTGGGCAGCGGCGTCAGGACCCGGCGTACCTCGCGTTCCTCGGTCCCGGCCGCGGCGATGGTCCTGGCTCCGGCGAGCGCGTCGACCAGGCGGGTGGCGATCTCGCCCTGCGTCTCCTGGTAGGCGGCGGCGATCTCGCCGCTGGCCCGCATGAAGGCGCGCAGCACGAACATGATGGCGACGAGACCGGCGGCCAGGGTGAGTGTGAGCCGGGGGTCGATGAGGGTGAGGGCCACGAGGCCGCCGACGGTCGGCACCAGCAGCGTGATCACGCTGACGGCCGCGTCCGGCGCGCCGCCGAGCTCCTCGGCGTTCAGTCCCGCTCTGGTGACCAGGTCTCCCTGGCCGAAGCGGCGGGTCATCCCCGGTCCCACGCCCAGCACGCGCCGCATGAGCGCCCCGCGCATCCGGGCCGCCGCGGCGGCTCCGCTCACGCCGCGGGTCCAGACGGTCAGGCACTCGCAGATCATGATCACGGCTACCGCGCCGACGGCGGCGGTGAGCCAGGTGGTGCGGTCCTGGCCGTCGATGGTCCGTCCGATCAGGTACGGCAGGGCCAGCTCGGCCGCGGCTCCGGCGATCCCCGTGAACGCCAGCACGAGGGGCCAGGGGCCGCTGCGCCGTACCGCGTCCAAGACGAGCCGATCACCAGACCGCACGATGTTCCTTTCCCCTAAACCCGGAATCCCGGGACGTCCTTCGCAGACGCCCCGGGACCCATTTACTTTCTTAGTGGCACAGAGCGACGCTGAGGTTGCTCGGCTTGCCGGAGTGGCACGTAAGGACAGTGAGCGTGCTGCCGCCGCTGGCGACGTCGCTGCTTGCCGGTGCCTCCAGGCCCTGAAGGTCGAGGAGAGTCATGTTGTCTACACCTCCTTCCTGTGCTCGTGTCGGGCAGGTGACTCCAGGAAGGGGAGGTGAGCCCGCGGCTCCGGCACCGCCGTTGCCAGAGCGAGTAACACACCCGCACTTCCTGTAGCCAGATCCATGGACAGCCGCAGCAGCTGATCACCGGGGAAGGCCAGGCCCCCGCCGTACGGGAGGGCGTGCCAGCGCAGATCGCGCGGGCCCTTCCCGAAGGCGGCGAGGATGCCGGCGCGGCCGGTGAACAGGCCCGACTGCACGAAGAAGCCTGATCGCGCGACCAGCCGCAACTTCTCCAGCTCGGGAGCGAGCTCGGAGGAGGGCCGGTGGCGCAGGTAACGTTCGAGGACCATCGCGATGCCGGCCGACCCCTCGTCGAGGTAGGGCAGCAGCCGCCAGCCCTGGTTGACCTGGAGCGAGCCGTCCTCCGCGGTACGGCACCGCCGCAGGTCCAGGCGGAGCGCGGTCTCGGCCAGGTCGAGCAGGCCGGAGTCGCCGGTGCGTTCGTAGGCGTGGACGAAGAGCAGCGCGGGGCCGGAGAAGCCGTTCATGAGCCCGGCGTGCGGGTTCGTGCCGCCGCTGATCTCGGGCACCTCGACGTCGAGGCGGCCGGCGCACAGCTCCACGGCGCGGTTGGCCGGTTCGTCCAGGCCGAGGTGGAAGAGGTTCAGCCCGATGCCCGACAGGCCGGAGAAGAGGGACGCCTCCAGGCCTTCCCACTTCTCCCGCAGCACGATGTCGGCCACGTCGAGCGCGTCCTGGCGGTGGCCCAGCAGGTCGAGGACGTGCGCGATGCCGTGCAGCCCGTCGTACAACCCGAGGCCGGAGCCCGGCGCCGGCTTGGTCGCCCGCCGGCGCAGCCAGTCCTCGTGCACCGGCTCGCAGCCGGCTTTGACCAGCGCGTAGAGCACGCCGGCCGCGCCGTGGGCAAGTCCGAGTCCGCCGCCCGGCTTGAACTGCGCCGGGTCGCCGGGGAAGAGCCGGTCGTCGCGCTCGGGTGTCGCGCTCGCGGTGATGGCCTTGGCCAGCGCGTCGCGTACCTGCGGCCAGGGGTCGTCGCCGGGGAGCGGCGGGGGCGTCCAGGTCGCGTCGCCGGCGATCGTCTCGACCGCTTCGCCCAGGTCGGCGCCGAACGTCTCCGTCACGATCGCGCCCAGGTGACGCACCTTGCCGTGGTGGAGCGGCTGCATGATCGTGCACTGGGGCGCGAACAACGCCATCCGCAGGCACGCCAGCGCGTATTCGTCGACCTCGACGCCCTGTCGTTCCTGCGGGGCGACGAAGGCGGGGTGGGCCAGGGCGGCGCGGTCGCCGTTCTCGACGAGCGTGGCGACCTCGTAGTCGATCAGCACGACCCGGCCGTCGTCGGTGAGCAGGATGTTGTCCGGGTGCAGGTCGCCGAAGACGACCCCGCGCTCGTGCAGCGAGCGCACCGCCACGTCCACCCGGGCGAGGATCTCCAGGGCCCAGCCGGTGTATTCCTCCAGGTCGGCGGCCGTACAGGTCGCCGAGGTCAGCGGATACTTGTGGACCAGCCTGCGCTGCAGCGTGGTGGCCTCCACGAACTCCTGCACGAGGAAGTGGTGCTCGCCCAGCTCGAAGTGGTCGATGAGCGCGGGCGAGGCGTCCAGGCCGGCCAGCCGCGCCAGCATGTCGCGCTCGTGCCCGAGCCGCGCCACCGCGTCCCGGCCGGCCGCGTCGAGCCCGGCGTGCGGCCTGGCCTCCTTGAGCACGACGCGCGCGCCGGTCCGCAGGTCCGCGGCGAGGTAGACGCCGCCCCCGTTGGAGAAGTGCAGGACACTCTCCACCTTGTACGGCAGGCCGTCCAGCTTGACCGCGTTCCTGACGTCCAGGTGCGGCTGAAGGAAGTCGGGCAGGCTCGTCCAGGGCGGCACGGAGAACACCGCGTTCCGCACGTCCGGCACCAGGTTCCCCTCGCCGTCCTCGACGGCCAGCACACGCTCGCCGCTCTCGGACAGGCAGTGGCGCTCGGCGAAGCCGCCGTACCGGACGAACAGGGGGCCGTCGCCGTAGCGCAGGTCGCTCAGGATGTAGGGGCCCTTCACCCCGCGCAGCAGCTCGTTGAGCTCCTTGAGCACGAGTTCGAGCTGCGCCTCGTCACGCGGGTAGATGGTGACGAGCTTGCCGCTCGATGCGCGGGAGGCGGCTTTGGAGCCGAGCATCACCAGCACCGGCAGGCCGCGCAGAAACTTGAAGGCCACGCCGCGGGGCACGCAGTAGTCCCAGATGGCGGAGAGCGCCTTCTCGGCGTCGTCCACCCGGGCGGAGACGTGGATCTTCCATCCCTGGGCCGGCAACGGCTCCTCGTTGACCGGCGCGTAGTACATCCAGGTGTCGGTGGGGTGATGGGTCCAGCCGTCGGGCACCGGGCGGCGGGCGACGGGGAAAAGAGCGTCCGGCGACTTCCGCTCGTCCAGCACGTCATAAAAGACTGGATCCGCCAGACAATACATCTCGTACTGCTCCATCAAGCCCGCCTCCCTGGTGGGAACACCTCTAGAGAATGCGAGCTGGCGGGGCTATTCGTCTAGTTACACGAATCATCAGCAAGTAGGAAGACCACACAGCCATTTGTGATGATTTCACAGACGCATTAGTTGGGATTCCCGGGAATATATACCGACATTCTAAATCGGCCGTGGTGCATGGCCCTGGCCTCGAACCAGCCGCCGTACTCGACGACCCGCTCCCTCAGGTTCCGCAGCCCCTGGCCCGGCTGGTGACGCGGCTTCTTGGCGCCGTCGTTGAGTATCGACAGCAGCACCATGCCGCCCTCCTCCAGAACCTGGATCGAGCATTCGCGGGCGGTCGTGTGCCGCAGGATGTTGGTGACGCCCTCGCGCAGGACGTAGGTCAGCACCTGGATGGCCGACTGCGGGAGCCCGCCGCAGGCGACGTGGACATGACAGCTCAGCCCGGCCGACTCCAGCACCGAGCGGGCCGAGCTCAGCTCGGTCTCCAGGGAGTAGCTGCGGCCCAGGTGCGCCACCGAGCGCACGTCCTCGGTCACGCCGCGCACGAGCTCCAGCGCCTCGTCCAGCTCCTCGCGGCCCCGCTCGCTGTTCTTCTCCAGTTGCCGCTGCGCCAGCTCGATCCGCAGGATCAGCAGCGTCAGCCGGTGGCCCACGAGGTCGTGCAGGTCACGGGTGAGCCGGTGCCGCTCGTCCTCGACCGCGCGGCAGACCTGGTCGGTCAGCACGGCCCGCAGCGAGTGCGCCCGCACGGTCAGGCTGACCACCGCGTACTCGGCGAACCCCACCACCGGCGCCGCGAGCAGCCACGGCTGGTCGACCACGCTCAGCATCACCGGCCCGCACCCCAGCGCCACGACCACCAGCGTCCAGGACCGTTTCCGCTCGGCCACCACCAGCAACGTCCCGGTCAGCAGTACGGTGACCGGCGCCCACCCCGTCCAGTAGAGAAGCGGAGCCACCGTCAGCGCCACCTGCCCGGCCAGCGGCAGCCAGGGCGTCCTGCGCCGGCGCAACGTCGCCAGCACCGCCCAGGCGTGCAGCCCGATCACGGCCACCAGGCAGCCCAGCCACACCGCCAGCATGTCGGAGCCCGACGGCAGCACCCTGAGCACGCCGACGACGACCATCCCCACGATCCCCGGCGCCAGCGCGAAGCCGCACAGCACCAGCGGCGACAAGGCGGCGATCCCTAACGAGCGCAGCCGGGAGGGAGGCTCCATGGGTACCCTTCGCAAGCAGGCGAGTCGTGACCGTAGCTGCCGCGATTATTTCTTCCTCGAATCACCGGCTTCTAACGGAACATCCTTCCGCCCCGGGACATGGAAAGCGGGCCCCCGCCGGGGAGGCCCGCTGCGGATCTTCGCTCCTCAGAGCATGGCCTTCATGGAGTCGCCCGCCGTCAGCACGTACGGCTGCTCCGTCATCACCGCCGCCCAGTTGTCGGCGATCGCCTCCGGCGAGAGGTCGTCGGACTTCCAGCCGGGCCCCTCGGCCACGAACACGCGCGCCACCCGGCCGCCGCCCACGCTGAACACCTCGCCCGACGCCTCACACGAGTCGTGCGCCAGGTAGGCCACCAGCGCGCTCACCCGCTCCGGCGTGAACTTCGCCTCGAACTCGGCCGGCAGCAGCGCCTCGGTCATCCGGGTCCAGGCGATCGGGGCGATGGCGTTGGCCTTGATGCCGTTGCGCGCGCCCTCGATCCCGAGCGTCTTGGTCAGGCCGACCAGGCCCATCTTCGCGGTGGAGTAGTTGGCCTGCCCGAAGTTGCCGAACAGCCCGGCGGGCGAGGAGGTGTTGACGATCCGGCCGTATCCGGCCTCCTTCATATGGGGGTACGCCGCCTGGCTGACCAGGTAGGAGCCGCGTACGTGCACGGCCAGCACACCGTCGAACTCCTCCACCGTCATCTTCCCGAACGACTTGTCGCGCAGGATGCCCGCGTTGTTGATGACGACGTCCACGCCGCCGAACGCCTCGACCGCCGTGCGCACGATCGCCTGGGCGCCCTCCGGCGTGGCCACGTTGTCGGTGCTGGCGACGGCCTGCCCGCCGTTCTTCTGGATGAGCTCGACCACGTCCACGGCGGGCCCGGTCGAGGCCCCGGTGCCGTCCAGTGCCCCGCCGAGGTCGTTGACCACCACCTTCGCGCCCCGCTCCGCCAGCAGCAGCGCGTGTGACCTGCCCAGACCGTGTCCGGCCCCCGTGATGATCGCGACCCTGTCATCGAACCGAAGCATCGAACCTCCACCTCGTCGACCTCGGTTAAAGAGAACAACATTCTAGTACCCGCCCCCTCCTTCCGGAGAAGAGGTGTTGGTGATCACGAAGGGCTGATCGTCGCGGATAGTGATCAGACAGGTCTTTTTCTGCTAGAGTTCTGGGCTCTGCGCCCACCCTCCAATCCGGCTTGGAGGCTCTCCATGCCCGCAATCCGCGTGGTCCAATGGGCCACCGGCGCTGTTGGTCGCTACGCGCTGCGCAGCGTGCTCAGCAGACCAGAGTTAGAGCTGGCGGGTGTGCTCGTCTACGACCCCGACAAAACCGGCAAGGATGCCGGAGACCTGGTCGCGCTCCCCCGCACCGGCGTCACCTGCACCGACGACATCGAACGCATCCTGGCCACCGACGCCGACTGCGTCCTGCACATGCCGCTGCCCGCCTCGTACTTCGGCGCCGACCAGGCCGCCGACCTGGAGACGATCTGCGCCCTGCTGGCCTCCGGCAAGAACGTCATCACCACGACCGGCTTCGTCTACCCCAAGTCCTACGGCCCCGGCGTCGTCCAGCGCATCGAGAGCGCCTGCGCCGAAGGCGGCACCTCGCTCCACGGCACCGGCGTGAACCCGGGCTTCATGAGCGACTTCCTGCCCCTGGCGCTGAGCGGCCTCTCCTCCAGGGTCGACCACATCTACGTGCGCGAGTCGTCCGACTTCCGCGGTCACCCGTCCCGGCAGATCGTCGTCGACCTGGTCGGGTTCACGCGATCGGCCAAGGACTACATCGCGGCGGTCCGGCCGTACCGGGCCTTCCAGCGTTCGCTGTTCGCCGAGAGCGCCCAGCTCGTGGCCGACGCGCTCGGGGTCCAGCTGGACGAGGTGGAGGAGAGCGACGAGTTCGAGCTGGCGACGGAGGAGTTCGAGATCGCCGCCGGGCTGGTGCGCGAGGGCACCGTCTGCGCCTCGCGCTGGGTCTTCAGCGGTCTGGTACGCGGGCGGCCCTTCATGACCATCGAAGTGGTCTACAAGGCCGACGCCGCCAAGGTACGCCGCTGGCCCGATCCCGGGTTCTCGATCCACATCGAGGGGGTGCCGCAGATGACGGTGTCGGTGGAGGAGGTCTCCCACGGCCTGGCCGCTGCCGCCTCCCACGCCGTCAACTCCATCCCCGCCGTGGTGTCCGCCGAGCCCGGCATCCGCACCCTCCTCGACCTCCCCCTCCCCACCGCCCGCGGCCTCGCCCGCCTCGCCTGACCTTCCCTCCCCCACCCGTCTCCCCACCCCACCCCGGACCTCTGACCCACCCGGACCTCCGGCCCCACCTGGTCCCATGAGCCGCTCAACCCCCCGACGCTCTGGCCCACCCGAGGCCTCGGGCCGTTCGGGATCGGGCCGCCCGGGTCCCGAGGTTGCCTGGTCCGGGCGACCCATCCCCCCGTGCGACCCATCCCTGGGCAACCCATCCCCGGGCGGCCCAGACCTGGGTGCCTCCCAGACCCAGGTCTGCGCCGCCCTCTCGCCCCCCGGCTCGGGGTTCCTCAGGCCCGGCGCTGTCCGGGGCCCGGGGCGGCCGGGTCCGAAAGGCCTTCCGAGCCCGGACAGCCCCGGGCCTGAGGTGGTGAAGTGCTGAGGGGGCCGGGCCGCCAGCCTTCGTCCGGCCCCCTCAGCCCGCCCGGCCCTCGGGCGGAGTCCCTCAGTGCGGGAGGAAACGGCCGTAGCGGCCGCGGTGGTACAGGAGGGGCCGGTTGCCCCCGACCGCACACTCCACCACCAACCCCACCACCAGCGTGTGGTCGCCGATGTCCACGGTCGTGTGCGGCACGCAGATCAGGTGGGCGGCCACGTCGTCCAGCAGCGGCGTCTCGAAGGGCCCGGGGTGCCAGCGGGTCGGCCCGGCGAAGCGGTCGATGCCGCGGCGGGCGAAGCGGGTGGCCAGGTCGTGCTGGTTGCCGGCCAGGACGTTGACGGCGAAGTGGTCGGCCAGCCGTAGCCACGGCCAGGTGGTGGAGGAACGGTCGACGTAGAAGGAGACCAGCGGCGGTTCGAGGCTGACGGAGGAGAACGACGTCGCGGTCAGGCCGACAGGGACGCCCTCCGGGCGGGCAGTGACGATCACGACGCCCGCCGCGTGCTGGGCCAGCGCGGTGCGGAACCCGTCGGCGTCCACGCCATAACCGTGCTCATAGGCGTGGGCCGTCATCTGAGCGCCTCTTCCCTCGTCACGATCTGCGGGCCCACCCGGCCGGCCCAGCGCGCGATGACGTCCTCGCCGGGCAGTTCGGACTCCAGGAGGGCGAGCCCGGGGGTGGGCACGTGCGCGCCCAGTTCGACCAGGAGCGGCCGGAAGTGGGTCTCGACCGCCAGCGCGTGCCGCGGGTCGCCCATGACGAGGACGGGCAGCGCGGTCTTGCCGGCCAGCGCGTCCGGCGGGAACCGGTCGACGAACGCCTTGAGCAGTCCGGTGTAGGTGGCCTTGTAGGTCGGGCTGGCGAAGACGACGACGGAGGCGGAGGCCACGAGTTCGAGCGCGACCTCCAGCGCCGCGTGCGGGCCCGGGTCCAGGATCACGGGCGCCAGCGCCGAAAGGTCCACCACCTCAGCCTGGTGCCCGCCCCCACCGCCAAACCCCGAAGCTCCACCGCCAAACCCCGAAGCACCGCCGAACTCCGAAGCACCGCCGGGGAAACCCGGAGTCTCGTCGCCGAATCCGGTGTGCCCGCGCAGCCGGTCCGCGATCGCGGTGGCGGCCGCCACCGCCGCGCCGTACGTCCTGGAACCGGCCCTTGGGTTGCCGACGACCGTCACGATGCTCATGAGACCTCCGCCAGGGACAGGCCGTAGCGCTCGCGCAGCGTGCGCCCGTCGTATTCGGTACGGAACAACCCGCGCACCTGCAACTCGGGCACGACCAGGTCGACGAAGTCGGCCAGCCCGGCGGGCAGGTAAGGGGGCATGATGTTGAAGCCGTCGGCGGCGCCGTTCTGGTACCACTCCTGGAGCTGGTCGGCGATCTGCTCGGGGGTGCCGACGACGACCCGGTGACCGCGTCCTCCGGCCAGGCGGCTGATGATGCCGCGCAGGGTGAGCCCCTCCCGGTCGGCGAGGTCGCGCACGAGCTTGATGCGGCTCTGCTGGCCGTCGGGGTTGGGCGGCAGTTCCGGCAGCGGTCCGTCGAGGGGGTGGCCGGTCAGGTCGGCGCCGAAGATGTTGGAGAGCTGGCGCAGGCCGTAGGCGGGAGTGATGAGGTCTTCGAGCTCCTTCTCCCGCTGCAGCGCCTCGCGCTCGGTCGAGCCGATGACGGGCGAGATGCCGGGAAGGATCTTCAGCTGGTACGGCGTGCGCCCGTAGGCGGGCAGCCGCCCCTTCAGGTCCGCGTAGAACTCCTGGGCGTCCTCCAAGGTCTGCTGGGCGGTGAAGACGGCTTCGGCGAACCTGGCGGCGAACTCCTTGCCGTCCTCCGACGAGCCCGCCTGCACCAGCAGCGGCCGTCCCTGGGGCGAGGGCTGGACGTTCAGCGGCCCTTGGACGGTGAAGTGCGTTCCAGCGTGATTAATCGGCCCAATACTTGATTTATCGGCGTAAATCCCGTTGACCCGGTCATTGATCACGGCGCCCTCGGCCCAGCTGCTCCACAGGGCGTCGGCCACCTCCAGGAACTCCTCCGCCCGGTGGTACCGCACGCTGTGCGCGGGCCGCTCGACGCCGAAGTTCCTGGCCTCGGCCTCCCCCGCGGAGGTCACGATGTTCCAACCGGCCCGGCCGCCGCTGATGTGGTCGAGCGAGGCGAACTTGCGCGCCACGTGGAACGGCTCGTTGTACGTCGTGGACACGGTCGCGATCAACCCGATGTGCTCGGTCACCGTGGCCAGCGCGGACAGCAGGGTCAGCGGCTCCAGCCCGCCGAGCGCGTTGTGCCGCACGTCGCCCCACAACGCCAGCCCGTCGGCCAGGAACAGCGAGTCGAGCTTGCCGCGTTCGGCGATCCTGGCCAGTTCCTCGTAGTGGCGGATGTCGGTGATGCGGCCGGGGTCGGTCAGCGGGTGCCGCCAGGCGGCCTCGTGATGGCCGACGCCCATGAGAAAGGCGTTCAGATGCATGCTCAAGGGGTCCTCCACGTGGTGCTCGCGCCGGCGTTCGCCGCTTCCGCCGCCCCGAGCGCGGCGGAAGCGGGGACGCCGGGCGCGATGGGGCCGTCGTCGTCGAGAGCAGAGGTGGCGAGGCCGGGGGCGACCGGCGACGGCCTAGGCAAGGGAGCCCGCCCCCTCGCGGAGGGGCTCCGTGTCGTGAAGGGACAGGACGCGGCCCGGCGAGGAGGTCAGGATGGCGACCCGCCGGCCCAGGTAGGCGGCCTCGTCCAGCGACCGGGTGGCGAAGACGATGGTCTTGCCGGTCTTCTCCCAGACCGACAGCAGATCCTCGCGCAGCGAGGAACGAGTCCGGGTGTCGAGCGCCGCGAACGGCTCGTCCATGAGCAGCACGCCGGGGTCGTAGGCGAGGCTTCTGGCGATGGCCACGCGTCGGCGGGTGCCGGCGGTCAGTTCGTGCGGGTAGCGGTCGTCGAGGGCGCCGAGCCCGACCAGGCCGAGGTAGTGACGCGCCAGACCGGCCCGCTCGCCGCGCGGCACGGCCGTGGCCTCCAGCCCGAACTCCACGTTGCCCAGCGCGGTGCGCCAGGGGAACAGCGCGTGCTGCTGGAGCACGACGCCGCGGTCGAACCCGCTTCCGGTCACCGGCGCGCCGTCGAGGAGGATCTCGCCGGCGCTCGGCTTGAGCAGGCCGCTGATCAGGTCGAGGAGGGTCGACTTGCCGCATCCGCTGGGGCCGGCGATGGTCAGGAACTCGCCCTGCCGTACGTCAAAGGTGATGTCCGACAGGACGGTGAGAGAGCCGAAGTGCTTGGTCACATGGTTGATCTGGATCTTCATCGAGCGCCCTCCCGAGGCGATCGAGGGTCAGGGAGCGAAAGATCGTGATCACTGACACTGGGCGCTGACGACGCGGCAGAAGTCGACATGCGCGCGCCGGGTCAAATCCGGGCTCATGTCCACGACGCTACGCGGGAGATTCCGCGTAGTCAACATTTCCTACTTGATATACATGAAATATCAGGCGGGCACCCAGAGATCCACGTCACCCGCGATACGGCGCAGCCGCCCGCGCGCCTCCAGCCACACCAGGTGCGCCAGCGTCTCGTTGTTGGCCGAGCGGCGCATGAACGGCGGGATCGTCTCCCACGGGCGCGACCACGTGAGCCGCGTGGCGATGTCCCAGCAGGAGATCCCCGAGGCCACGTCGGCGGCCACGGCCTCGATCTCGGCCAGCCGCTCCTCGTGGTGGAGCATGACGTGGTCCACGCGCTCGGCCAGTTCGAGGAAGCGGTACTCGTGGGCGGGCAGCACCTCGTCCACGTCCCACTTGCGCACGGCGGCCAGCGAGTCGAGGTAGTCGGCCAGCGGGTTCGGCCCCGACTGCGGGTGCACGGCGACGATCGGGGTGATCTTGGCCAGCACGTGATCGCCGGAGAACAGGATCCGGCGTTCGGGCGAGACGAAGCACAGGTGACCGGGCGAGTGTCCGGGCGTCCAGATCGCCCGCAGGTCCCAGCCGGGCAGGCCGAGCGCCTCGCCGTCCTCCACCAGGCGGTCGGGCTTGGCCATGGAGACCATGTGCCTGATCATCATCGAGGCTCCGGCCAGCTCGTCGAGCGTCAGCCGGGGCACGCCGGAGCGTACGAGGAGGCGGCGTTCCTTCTCCACCAGCGCGTCGATGGCGCCGTCGTCGTAGCGGTCGTGCAGGAGGTTCGCGTCGGCCGGGTGCAGGGCGATCCAGGCGCCGCTGCTCTCGCGCACGCGGCCGGCCAGGCCGTAGTGGTCGGGGTGGATGTGGGTGACCAGCACGCCCTTGACGTCGGTGATCGAGTAGCCCGCCACCGACAGCCCGTCGCAGAGCGCCTGGTAGGCCTCGTCGGTGTTCCAGCCCGCGTCGACGATCACCACCCCGCCGGGCAGCTCCAACGCGTAGACCAGCACGTACCGCAAGGGATTGATCGGGATCGGCACCGGGATCGACCACAATCCCGGCCGGACCCGCTCGACCTCCGGCATCGCCACTCTGCTCTGCCAGGCGGCACGCTGTTCCTCGCTGGCGGGTGTCACCACAAACTTAGCCATTCACCCATTGTTACAGAATCATATTCTAATGGCGGCATCATGCGCTCCGCATCTGCCCTTTGTGCGCACCCGGCCCGACCGTTGAAGCATGCCAACCGCGCCTAGAATCACGCCCGTGCACGTACGCCTGCGCCGCGCGCGACTCGCCACCCTGGCGACGCTCAGCATGGCGGTGATGTCCAGCCTGATACTGCCGGGCATCGGGGTGTTCAGAGAGCCCGATCCGGTCCGCGCGGTGCTCGGCGCCACGGGCACGCTGCTCTTCGCCGCCGCGCAGGCCGCTCTGCTGTACGCGACCGTCACGCCCGACATCTCCAGGAACATCCAGCACCGGCTCGCCCAGGCCTTCGGCGTGACCGCTCTGGCCTCCGTCCCGCTGGTCGGGCCGCTCGCCGCCGCGCAGGAAGCGGGCCGGTGGGAGTCGTGGGCCTGGATCGGCGCCTCGATCCTGGCGACCGCGCCGGTGCTCGGCCGCCGGCCGGTCGTCGTCACCACCGTCGCCGCGACGCTCGCCGCCGCCGCGCTGCTGGCCTGGTGGCACGGCGACATCGGCTACTTCACGATCACGGTCGCGGTCGGGCTCTGCCTCGTGGCCGTCAGCGGCCTGCACCTGTGGCTCTGGACGCTGCTCGTCGAGGCCGACGACGGCAGGAAGGCCCAGGTCAAGCTGGCCGCCGCCGAGGAACGCCTGCGCTTCGCCCGCGACGTGCACGACCTTCTGGGACACGACCTGTCGGTCATCGCGCTCAAGGCGGAGCTGGCCGAGCGCGATCCGGGCCGCGCCGCCGAGGAGGCCGCCGACCTGCGCAGGCTGGCCGCCGCGGCGCTGAGCGACCTGCGGCGGGCCGTACACGGGTATCGGGAGGTCGATCTGCGCGCGCAGATCACCGCGATCGAGCAGGTGCTGCGCTCCTCGGGCGTGCGCTGCACCGCGACCCTGCCCGCACAGGACCTCCCGCAGGACGTCGCGGCCCGCCTCGCGCCCGTCGTGCGCGAGGCCGGCACGAACGTGCTGCGCCACAGCAAGGCCACCTGGTGCACCATCGAGGTCGGCCCCGACGGCGTCACCGTGGCCAACGACGGCGCCGCCGAGCGCCCGGCCGACCCCCATTCGTCCGGTCTGCGGGGCCTGGCCGACCGGCTGGCCGAGTCCGGCGGCACACTCCGCACCCGCCTCGAAGGCGGCGTGTTCACCCTGGAGGCGACCCTCAGGTGATCAAGGTCCTGCTCGCCGACGACGAGGAGCTCATCCGCACGGCGCTGGCCGCGCTGCTGGGGCTGGAGCCCGACCTGGAGGTGGTCGCGCAGGCCGCCGACGGCCGCGCCGCCGTCCAGGCCGCGCTGTCCCACCGCCCCGACGTGGCCGTGGTCGACCTGGAGATGCCCGCCCTCGGCGGGCTGGAGGTCAGTGCCGAGCTGGCCGCCGTGCTGCCGTCCTGCCGCGTGATCATCCTCACCGGGTACGGCAGGCCGCCCCTCCTCAAGCGCGCCCTCGACGCCGGAGCCAGCGGCTTCCTGCCCAAGGGCGCACCCGGCGGCGCGCTGGCCGACGTCATCAGGCGCGTCCACGGCGGCGCCCGCTACGTGGACCCCGAGCTGGCGGCCGACGCCCTGACCGCCCCGGAGTGCCCGCTCACCCCGCGCGAACTGGACGTGCTGCGCCTGGCCGAACTGGACACGCCGGTCGCGGTGATCGCCCGCCGTACGCACCTGTCGAACGGCACCGTCCGCAACTACCTGGCCGCCGCCGTCGCCAAGCTCGGCACCGCCACCCGCGCCGAGGCCTACCAGCTGGCCAAGCGGCACGGGTGGCTGTAACCGGCTCACGCCGCCCTACCTTTCTGAGTAGGCACTCCCGTTACGCCAGGGGCTGAGCGCGCTGCTGAGCCTGGAGAGGCAAGATCGGGATGTGCGGGTG
>NZ_JBHYJD010000071.1:0-43924 GCF_042740555.1 Nonomuraea sp. NPDC059007
CCTTCGTCGCCATCTCCTGCGACCCGGCCAGCCGCGCTTTCTACGAGCGCAAACGCGCCGAGGGCAAGCGGCACCACCAGGCACTCATCGCCCTGCCCCGCCGCCGCATCAACGTCCTGCACGCCATCTTGCGCACCCGCAAGCCCTACGACCCCGGCCACCAGATCCGCACCGCAGCTTGACAGAAGCATTAGGCAGCCCCCTGGTACTCGACGCTGTCCTTGGTCAGCTCCATGAAGGCATCCTCCAGCGAGGCGAGCTGCGGGGTGAGCTCGCTGAGCGCGACGCCGTGGTAGGCGGCGAGCTTGCCGATCTCCTCGCCCGTCATGCCGGAGACGACCAGCGAGGACTCCAGGCCGTCGCGGACGGTGGCCCCGGCGGCGGTGAGCCGCCGTGCCAGCGATCCGGGGTCGGAGGTGCGCACGAGCACGGTGCCCGCGCCGTTGGCCCGCATCAGCTCACCGATGCCGGTGTCGGCGATGAGCCGTCCCCGGCCGACGACGACCAGGTAGTCGGCGGTCTGCGCCATCTCGCTCATGAGGTGGCTGGAGACCAGCACCGCCCGTCCCTCGCGGGCGAGCGAGCGCATGAAGTCCCTGATCCACCGGATGCCCTCGGGGTCGAGGCCGTTCACCGGCTCGTCGAAGATCAGCACCCGGGGGTCGCCGAGCAGCGCCGCCGCGATGCCGAGCCGCTGCCGCATGCCGAGCGAGAATCCGCCCGCCCGCCTTTCCGCGACGCCCTCCAGGCCCGTCCTGGCCAGCACCTCGCCGACCCGCCGCCGGGGCAGGCCGTTGCTCACCGCCAGCGCCAGCAGATGGTCGTACGCCCTGCGGGCGCCGTGCACCGCCCCGGCGTCCAGCAGCGCGCCCACCTCGGTCAGCGGCACCGGCAGGTCGGCGTAGCGGCGGCCGCCGATGGTCACCGAGCCACGGGTCGGAGCGGCCAGCCCCATGATCATTTTCATGGTGGTGGACTTGCCGGCGCCGTTCGGCCCGAGAAACCCGGTCACCTGGCCGGGCTCGACGGAGAACGACAGGTCGTCCACCACGGTGTCGGGCCCGTACTTCTTGGTCAGTCCTCTGACGTCGATCGTGGTCATGCGGGAGATCCTGGCGGGCCCGGCTGGGCGGGTTCTGAGCGCTTCTGGGAGAACTCTGAGAACCGGCGAAGGCCCCGGCCCGCGGCGGCCTGGCTCACACAGGAAACTCTCAGCCGGAAAGGGCCCGGACCACCCCGGTGAAGACCGACGGCAGCCGGGCCGCCGCCGGGACGATCAGCCTCGCCGACGCCCGCCGCCGCGCCGCGGCCAGGAGCGCGGCGGTGAGCACCCGGTGCTTGCGCGTCAGCAGCAGCCAGGCCCGCTCGTAGTCCTGCGGCCGCTCCTCGACCAGGCAGCGGACCAGGGCCCGCGCCGTCAGGACCGCCAGGCACAGCCCTTCGCCGGTGAGGGCGTCGGTGTAGCCCGCCGCGTCCCCCACCAGCAGGACCCGCCCGGCCACCCGGCTGCGTACGCGCTGGCGCAACGGCCCCGCCCCGCGCACCGGAGTGGCCGCGGGGCCGTCCAGCCGGGCGAGCAGGCCGGGAAAGGACGGCAGGCGCTCGTCGAAGCCGCCCCGGTCCCGGCTCAGGATCGCCACGCCCACCAGGTCGTCGGCCACCGGCGTCACGTACGCCTCGCCGGCCGCCGACCAGTGCACCTCCACGTGGTCCGACCAGGGGGCGACCCGGTAGTGGCGGCGCAGGCCGTACCGGGCGGGCGCGCGGTCGGGCAGCCCGAGCCGCAGCCAGGAGCGCAGCGGCGAGTGCAGGCCGTCGGCGGCGACCAGCCAGCGGGCCCGCAGCCCCGCGGCCTCGACGCCGTCCCGGTCGTGGCGGGGCCGCACCACCTTGCCGGTGACGGTCTCCACGCCCAGTTCGGCGGCCCGCGCGGACAGCGCCGCGTGCAACACGGTCCGGCGTACCCCCAATCCGGGCGCGTCGCCGAAGTCGGCGCGCGCGTGGGTGCCGGCGTCGAGGTAGTCGATGCCGAGGAGCGGGTGGCCGGACAGCTCGACGCCCATCGCCCGCAGCGCCGTCACGCCGCCGGGCATCAGGCCCTCGCCGCACGCCTTGTCGACGGGCGAGCTGCGCGGCTCCACGACCACGGCGCGCAGCCCCGCCAGCGTGGCGTGGATCGCCGTGGCCAGCCCGGCGGGACCGCCGCCGGCCACGACGACGTCGATCACGCGACCTCGTCCAGCTGGGCCAGCGCCCGGTTCTCGCAGCGGATGCGGACCACCATGAGCACGGCGTTCAGCACGGTGAAGGTCAGCGCGGTCACCCAGGCGGTGTGCACGAGCGGGAGCGCGAGACCCTCGACGGCGACCGCCACGTAGTTGGGGTGGCGCAGCCGGCGGAACCGGTACGGCCCGCTACGCACCAGCGGCAGCCCGGGCACCACGATCACCTGCGTGTTCCAGCGCGGTCCGAGCGCGGTGATGCACCACCAGCGCAACCCCTGCGCGGCGACGACGAGCGCGAGCATCGTCCAGCCGAGCGCCGGGACGAACGGCCGCCCGGCCAGGAACACCTCGGCCAGGCACCCGGCCAGCAGGCCGGTGTGCAGCAGCACCATCCAGGGATAGTGGCCCTGCCCGCTGAGGATCCCGCCGCGTTCCATGCTCCAGCGGGCGTTGCGGCGGGCGACGACGAGTTCGGCCAGGCGTTCCAGGCCGACGAGCAGGATGAGGAGGGGGTACCAGAACATCGGCGGCTACCAGCGCAGCAGGACGAGTTCGGAGCAGAATCCAGGGCCCATGGCCATCATCAGACCATAGCTTCCCGGCGGTGGGGTACGGCTGCGCAAAGTGTCACGAAGGACATGCAGCACCGACGCCGACGACAGGTTGCCGTTGCCGGCCAGCGAGCGCCAGGTCAGCTCCAGCGCCTCGCGCGGCAGGCCGAGCGTCTCCGCGACGGCTTCGAGCACCTTCGGCCCGCCCGGGTGGCACACCCAGGTGGTCACGTCATTCCTGGTCAGGCTGTGTTCGGCCAGCAGGGCGTCGACGTCGCCGGCCAGGTGGGCGCGGACGACCCCCGGCACACCGGCGTCGAGGACGACGCCGAAGCCGCTGTCGCGCACCTCCCAGCCCATGACGTGCTCGGTGTCCGGGTACAGATGGCTGCGGGTGGCCACCACCTCGGGCCCCGCCGCAGTGCCCTCGGGTCCGGCAGGAGTGCCGGAGCCGCGGACCACGACGGCCGCGGCGCCGTCGCCGAACAACGCGCTGGCCACCAGGCTCGCGACCGAGCCGTCGCCGCGCTGCAGGGTGAGCGAGCACAGCTCGACCGACAGCAGCACGGCCACGTGGTCCGGCCAGCCGCGCAGGTAGTCGTGCAGGCGGGCGATGCCGGCCGCGCCCGCCACGCAGCCCAGGCCGAAGATCGGTACGCGCTTGACGTCCGGGCGCATGCCCAGCCGCAGGCCCACCCTGGCCTCGATCGAGGGCGCCGCGACGCCCGTGACCGTGGTGAACATGATCAGGTCCACGTCAGCCGGGGTGAGCCCGGCCTGCTCCAGCGCGCCGGACACCGCCTCGGCACCCAGATCGACGGCGGCCGCGACGAACACGTCGTTGGCCGCGCCGAAGCCGTCGAGCTTGCCGTACTCCTCCAGGGGCAGGACCAGGTTGCGGTGATCGACCCGGGCGCTGTCGTGCAGACGGTTCAGCAGGCGCCGGTCGGCGCCCTCCGGGAGGAAGGACCGTGCCGCCAGTTCGGTGATTTCGGTCTGCGCGTACCGATGCGGGGGTACCGCGCCGTGCACGGCTGCGATCCAGGTCATAGCCGGAGATTGCCCCGCACCCATGGTTACTATGCCCATAAAGCGTCATGGATCGAGGTGCGCGTGCGAACGGTGGCAGGGCTGGCGCGCGCATGTCATCCCGGGCCCACGCTCGCCGTCACCGCCTTCGTCACCGCCGTGACCGCGGCCAGCGGACGCGACCTGCGAGGAACCGTCCTGGTCGCGGCGGCGATCCTGACCGGGCAACTGTCCATCGGGTGGTGCAACGACGCCGCCGACGCCGCCCGCGACGCCGCCGCCGCGCGCGGCGACAAGCCGATCGTGGCGGGCATGGTGGCCGCGGGCACCGTGCGCGCGGCCGCGTTCGCCGCCCTGGCGCTGTGCGTGCCGCTGTCGCTGGCCTCCGGCCCGCAGGCGGGCCTGGCGCACCTGCTCGGCGTCGGCGCCGCGTGGGCCTACGACCTCGGGCTGAAGGCGACCATGCTGTCGTGGCTGCCGTACATGATCGGTTTCGGCGTGCTGCCCGCGTTCGTCACGCTCGGCCTGCCCGGCCGGCCGTGGCCGGCGTGGTGGGCCGTCCTCGGCGCCGCGCTGCTCGGGCTGGGCGCCCACCTGGCCAACGTCCTGCCGGACATCAAGGACGACCTGGCCACCGGCGTACGCGGCTGGCCGCAGCGGCTCGGCCCCGCCCGCGTCGCCGCGCTCGTCCCGCTGCCCCTGCTGGCCGCCACCGCGCTGATCTCCTTCGGCGTGTACGGCGCCGCCTCCTGGCCGGCCCTCGCCGTGGCGGCCGCGGTGACCGTGGCCGGGCTGTGGCGCGGCGGCAGGGCGCCGTTCCTCGCGGCGATCGTGGTGGCGGGGATCGACGTGGCGCTGCTGGTGATCAACGGCTCCAGACTCACCGGCTGAACGCCACGCTCAGCCCGGCTCTGGCTCCCGGCTCACCGGGTGAACGCTCCGGGTTCACCGGCTGAATGCCGTGCTCAGACCGGTTCTGGCCCAGCGGGTCACCACGGCGGCGGCCAACGGGGCGGGGACCGTACCGGCGCCGAGGCCGACCTCCACGAGGAGGTCGAAGACCTCCGGGCGGCGCGCGGCGGTGGCGATGGCCGCGTCGATGAAGCCGGGTGACTGTGCCGCGCCGCCAGCACGTCGGTCGTGCGCAGGTGCCGCCCGAGCGCGGCGCGCAGCCCGCGCCGGTAGACGGGCAGCGGGTCGGCGCTCGCGGTGACGGCGGCCTCGCCGGCCAGGCGGCCCGACAGCAGCGCGTAGTAGATGCCCTCGCCGGTGAGCGGGTTGATGAGGCTGGCGGCGTCCCCGGCGAACAGCACCCGGCCGACGCCCGCGCGCGGTCGGCCGGGCGACAGCGGCAGGTGATGGGCGCGCAGGTCGCGGGCGGGCAGGTGCGGCAGCAGTTCGGCGAGCCTGCCGTGCAGGACCTGGCGGCCGGGCAGGCCGGTGGCGCGCAGGTGGGGGAGCAGCATGCCGAAGCCGACGTTCGCGGTGCCGTCGCCGATCGGGAACGCCCAGGCGTAGGCGGGCCACCCGGCCCGCTGCATGGCGATGAGCTGGGCGTCGTCGTCATCCGGCAGGTCGGCGTAACCGCGTACGGCGATCGCGATGTGCCGCTCCGGCGTCTGCCTGGCACCCAGCAGGCGGCGTACCGCGGAGTAGGCGCCGTCGGCCGCGACGACGGCGCGGGCGGTCAGCGTGCCGTCCACGGTCAGCAGGCCGTCCCGGACGGCCAGCGCGCGCACCCGGTGGCGCCGCACCTCGACGCCGCGCTCGCGGGCCGCCTCGACCAGCCGCGCGTCGAACACCATGCGCGGCACGACGTGGTTGGGCCGGGCGACCGTCGCCGAGACGCGCACGCCGCCGGGGGAGACCACGGACAGGCGCCGGGTCGGGCGGTAGTCGTCGAGCAGGCCGGGCAGTCCGAGCAGGTCCAGTTCGTCACGGCCGTGCGCGGCGATGCCGTCGCCGCAGGCCTTGTCGCGCGGGAAGTCGTCGCGGTCCACGAGCAGGACGCTCGCCTCGGGCCGTAGCTGTTTGGCGCGCAACGCGGCCGCCGCGCCCGCGGGTCCGCCACCGACGACGAGCACATCCCACACGTTGGTCACGTAGCGCCTCTACCCACTCCAACCATCGCGGCAACGCCCGGTGTCACACGCGCGGCGCCGGCGGTGCTCTACAGATGTGAACGTTGTGAGGCATCGTAGGAGCGCATCGGCCGCGGTGGCCAGGCGGGCCGAGTGGAAGGACGGCGCGGTGGTGTCGAGTCCCCCCGGCGTCCGGGCCGACCTCGAGCAGGTGTTCCGCACGGCCTATCCGCGCGTCGTCGCGGTCGCCGCCAGGGTGCTCGGCTCCCGGGACGAGGCGGAGGACGTGGCCCAGGAGGTGTTCCTGACGTTCGGGCGCTCCACGGTGCCCGCGGGGGAGGCGCTGGGCTGGTTGTCGGTGGCCGCCGCGCACACCGCGCTGAACCATCTGCGCACCGGCCGCCGCCGCGCCTCGCGCGAGGAGGCCGCCTCCCGTGCGGCCGGTCCGCGCGAAGCGGTCGCCGGTGAGGTCGTGAGCCCGGACGTCGCCGACGCGGTCGTCACCCGCGAGGAGCGCCGCCGCGTGCGCGAGGCGCTGGCGAGGCTGCCCCGCAGGCAGGCCGTCGCGCTCGTCCTGCGCCACAGCGGTCTCAGTTACGCCGAGGTCGCCGCCGTTCTCGACCTGTCCCCGGGCAGCGTGGGCACCACGGTGCGCCGCGCTGAGTCCGCTCTGCGCAAGGAGTTGAACCGTCATGCGTCATCCGAGTGACGGCACGCTGCGCCGGCTCCTCGACGAGCCCGCCGCGGTCGCCGAAGCCGACCGCGAGCACGTGGCCGGCTGCCCGATCTGCCGGTCGGGACTGGCCGATGTCCAGCAGGACGCGGCGCTCGTGGGCGCGGCATTGGGCACCGCACCCGGCGTGGACGCCGACGCGGGCTGGCGCCGCCTGTCCGGCGCGCTCACCGCCGGGGGCGGGCAGGTCACGGCCCCGGCCACGCCGCACCGGCGGCGGTGGAAGGCACTGCGCAGCCCGCTGGCCGCGGTCGCCGGCGCCGCCGTCCTGGTGAGCGGGGTCACCGCCGCGGCCGCCGCGGAGTGGCTGCCGATCTTCCGCGCCGAGCAGATCGCCCCGGTCGTCGCCCCGCGCGCCGACCTGGTGCGGATGCCCGACCTGTCCGACCTCGGCGACATGGAGGTCACCGAGAAGATCGACCTGCGGCGGGTGGCCGACGCCGCCGCCGCGCAGAAGGCCACCGGGCTGTCCGTCCCCCGGGTGGACTCGCTGCCGCGCGGCGTCACCGGACAGCCCAGCTTCCACGTCGTCGGCCGGGTGAGCGCGACGCTCACGTTCTCGGCCGAGAAGACGGCCCGGACCGTGGCCTCGGCCGGCCGGACGCTGCCGCCCACGCTCCCCGGCCTGGACGGCAGCCGGTTCCGCCTGGCCGCCGGTCCCGCCGTGGCCGCGGCCTGGTCGGCGGGCCGGCCGATGCCCGCCCTGATCGTGGCCCGCGCGGTGCCGCCCACGGCGGAGTCCTCCGGCGTGCCGTTCCAGAAGGCCCGCGACTACCTGCTGTCGCTGGGCGTCCTGCCGGAGAACGTGGCCGCGCAACTGCGCGCCTTCTCCGGCGACGGGACGACGCTGCCCCTGTTCACGACCATCGAGAAGGTGACGAGCTCGGCCACCGACGTCGGCGGCGTACCGGCGACCCTGCTCGTCCCGCGCGACGGCACGATGGCGGCGGTGATCTGGATGGACCGCGGCGTCCTCACCGTGGTGGCCGGCACCCTGAGCGCCGGCGAGGTGCTGACGGTGGCCCGCGAACTGAAGGTGGAACGATGATCGACGACACCGCGGCCCGGTTGCTCACCGAGCTGCCGCCCGCTTCGGCCGCGTGGGGTTCCGGCCTGCGCAAGCGCTACCGGCGCCGGACCGCCGTCGACGGCGTCTCCCTCAGCGTCGCCCGCGGCGAGGTGGTGGGCCTGCTCGGCCCGAACGGAGCGGGCAAGACCACCGTGATCAAGATGCTGCTCGGCCTGGTCCGGCCGGACGCGGGGGAGGTGCTCCTGCTCGGCCGGCCGGCCCACGACCCGCGGGCCCGCGCCCGCGTCGGCTACCTGCCGGAACTGTTCCGCTACCAGCCCTGGCTCACCGCCGCCGAGGTGCTGGACCTGCACGTGCGGCTGGCCGGCGTCATCGTCCCCGACCGGGATCGGCGCGAATGCCTGGCGACGGTCGGCCTCGCCGACCGCGCCGCGGATCGGGTGGGCGGCTTCTCCAAGGGCATGCAGCAGCGCCTCGGCCTGGCCGTCGCGCTGGTCGCCCGCCCCGAGCTCATCGTGCTCGACGAGCCGACCAGCGCTCTCGACCCCATCGGCCGCGCCGACGTCCGCGACCTCCTGCTGTCGCTGAAGGCCCGCCAGGTCGCCGTCCTGCTCAACTCCCACCTCATCGGCGAGGTCGAGCGCGTGTGCGACCGGGCCGTCATCCTCGACAAGGGCCGGGTCGCCGCCTCCGGCACCCTCACCGAACTGCTCGGCGGGCGCGAGCTGCGGCTGCGTCTCGACGGAGTGAGTCAGGAAGCGGAGGTACGGCTGGCCGCCGCCGGCCGCGTGCACCGCACCGGAGAGGCGTACACCGTCGAGCTGCCCGCGGAACAGGACCCCGCCACCGTGCCGGACCTCGTCGCCGACCTGGTCGCCCTCGGGGTGCGCGTGCACGCGGTCGAACCCGGCCGGGTCACCCTCGAAGAACGCCTCCTCGACATCGTCCGCTCCGACCAGGCGGAGGAAAGCCGATGAACGCCGGGATCGTGCTCACGCTCGCCGCCCTCACCATCAAGGAGTCGGCCCGGCGCAGGGTGCTGCGTGCGCTGGCCGTACTGACCGTCGTGCTGCTGGGGCTCAGCGCGTGGGGGTTCTCCCTGATGATCACGATCGAGTTCGACGGCGGCGTGATGACCACCGGGGAGGCCAAGCTGGTGGCCTCCCAGATGCTCAACCTGGTGATGTTCGGCATGAGCCTGATCGCCGCGCTGGGCACCGCCTTCCTCGCCGGCCCCACCCTGGCCGGCGAGATCGAGTCGGGCATCGCGCTGGCGGTGCTGGCCCGCCCGGTGCACCGCTGGGCGGTGCTGCTGGGCAAGTGGCTGGGCCTGGTCGTGTTCGGCAGTGGCTTCGTGGTCGTGGCGGGGCTGGCCCAGTTCCTCATCGTCTGGTTCATCGTGGGCTACTGGCCGCCGCAGCCGGTGACCGGCCTCGCGCTGCTCGCGGCCCAGACGACGGTGCTGCTCACCCTCGGCCTGCTGCTGTCCACGGCCGTTTCGCCGATGGCCTCGGGCATCGTGGCCGTCGGCCTGTTCGGCGCCACCTGGATCGCGGGCGTGGTCGGCGGCGTCGGGCTGGCCCTCGGCAACGAGGGGGTGGCCAGGATCGGCACCGTCTCCCAGATCCTGCTGCCGACGGACGGGCTGTGGCGCGGGGCCATGAACGCCTTCCAGGACCCGATCGTGCTGGCCCGCTTCGGCGGACCGGCGCTGGAGGGCGGTTTCCCGTTTCTGAGCAACGCCCCGCTGACTCCGGCGTACCTGGTGTGGACCGGCGTCTGGGTCGTTCTCGTCCTGGGCCTGGCCGCCCTGTCCTTCCGCCGCCGCGACCTCTGAACTCAGCGGCCGGCCAGCTCGGAGAAGATCTCCACCAGCTCCGGCCGGTCGAACGGGCCGACATGCGGCGCCGCGACACTGCGCACGTCGGTCCGGTTGTCCGGGGTGAGCCGGTCGGCCTCGGCGATGAACCGGTCCTGCAGCGCGAGCGGAATCAGCCGGTCGAGGGTGAGGCGTACGTAGGTGCGGGGGATGCGGCCCCAGGTGTGCGCCTCGCCCCGGGCCTCGGCCAGCGGAATGCTCGCGGTCTCGTCCGGTTCGAGGGCGTTGAGCAGCCGGCTCACGCCTTCGTCGGTGAAGTCCGCCGCCAGGGCCTGCTTGACGGCCCGGAACAGTGCCGGGCCGGCCGAGCGCCAGTTGATCCGGGTCACCCCCAGGACCGCCGGGTCGGCGACCACGGCGGCGCTCAGCAGGTGGACCAGGCTGTCCTCGTTCTCCGGCGTTTCGAGGTAGGCGGCCAGGTTCGGCAGGTCCACGCAGCAGTAGGCGGCGACGTAGACGACCCGGTCGAGCAGGTCGGGGATGGCGTTGCCGACCCGGCTGACGGTGACGCCGCCCTGGCTCATGCCGGCCAGGATCACCGGGCCGTGGCGGCGGGCGCGGCGTACCACGTCCACGACGCGCTCGACGTAGTCGTCGATGGTGATCTTGGCGAGCGGGGACGGTTCGGCGGCCAGCGCCCGCAGGTCCTGTGGGGCCTGGTACGAGCGGGGGTAGAAGGCCTCCCGGCCGTGTCCCGGCAGGTCGACGGCGACGCACCGGTGCCCGCGCAGGGTGAGCTCGGTGGTCAGGCCGGTGGCCCAGGAGGACGAGGAGTTGGTGCCGTGGATGAACACGAGAGTGGTCATGGTCGTTCTCTTCCTTGGCTGGGGTTGGATGGGCGCCACATCGGCCACAGCGGCGGGCTGCCGGCCACGTGGACCGGCTCGCCGAGATCCTCGAAGCCGTGGCGGCGGTAGAGGGCGCGGCTGCGGGCCGAGCTCGCCTCCAGGTAGGCGGGCAGGGCGTCGGCGTCCGCTCGTTCGAGCCGGTGCCGGAGCATCGCCGAGCCGAGTCCGGCGCCCTGCCGCCCCGTGACCACTCCCATGCAGGGGAGGTAGAGGTGCCGTTCGCGGTTGGGGTGGCGTGGGGCCAGCGCTTCGCCGAGAGCCCGCAGCCGCTCGCCGCCGCCCGGCTCCTCCTCGGGCGTGTGGCCGGCGGGCAACGTCAGCCAGATCGCGGCGCCCGCGCGGCCACCGGCCAGGTACGCCTCGGCCATGGGGCGGGTGAGCAGGTGGCGGTAGTAGTGCTCCTGGACGGACTCTGGCGGGCCGAGCCAGCGGACGAGCGGGTCGTTCAGGAACGCCTCGGTGAGGACGTCCAGCACCGCCCGCCGATCCGCCTCCTCCGCCCGCCGCACGTCTGCGTACGGTGTATCAAGTGTCATGTCTTGAGGGTATTTGCCGCTCGCTCACATGCGCATATTTCTGGAATTTGGCGGGCGGAAGTGCACTAGCGAGGGCTGCGATTGAACTAGTACACTCAAGCTTCATGTCGACCCAGCGTCCGGAACCGCCCTACAGACACATCGCGGCGGAGATCCGCGCCCGGATCGTCAACGGCCGCCTGCGGCCCGGCGACCGGGTGCCGTCGATCCGGGAGATCGCCCAGCGCTGGGGCGTCGCGGTCGCGACCGCGACCCGGGTCATGGCCACCCTGCGCGACGACGGGCTGGTCGAGACGAGGGTCGGCGCCGGCACGGTGGTCAGCGGGCGCACGGGCCTGAAACGGCAGCCGGGACCACGGCAAGCGCTGGACGGGAAGCAGACCCTCCGCGCCGCCATCGCGATCGCCGATGCCGAAGGCCTCGACGCCGTGTCCATGCGGCGGCTCGCGGCCGAACTCGGCGTCGGCCCGATGTCGCTCTACCGGCACGTGTCGGGCAAGGACGAACTGGTGGCGCGGATGACCGACGAGGTCTTCGGCGAGCAGGAACTCCCCGACCCGGGGCCGGACGGCTGGCGGGCCAAGCTCGAACTGATCTCCCGCCTGCAGTGGGAGCTGTGCCGGCGACACCTCTGGCTGCCCCGGGCCGTCTCCTTCACCCGGCCGTTGCTGGTGCCCAACGTGATGGCGTACACCGAATGGACCCTGCGCGCGCTGGACGGGCTCGGACTGCCGATGACGATCCGGATTCGTGAGGCCCTGACGCTGCACGCCCTGGTCCTCACCGTCGCGCTGTCCATGGCCGAGGAGGTCGAAGCCGAGCAGGAGACCGGCGTGACCCTCGACCGATGGTGGCTCACCCAGCGGAAGAAGGCCGACGACCTCCTGCGTTCCGGCCGGTTCCCGCTGCTGGCCACGCTGGCCGGCGACGAGGTGGCGGACGCCGACGGCCTGTTCGAGTACGGCCTGGCCCGCCACCTCGACGGCTTCGCCACCCTGATCGATCGATGATCAGACGGTGCGCTTGGCCCAGAAGTGGATCCCGATCTGCGCGAACTGCGACACCGGAACGGCACTGGACGACTGGCTCTGGCCGAGGTGCCGGAGCGTCTGGACGTTCTTCGTCGGCAGCGTGCCGCCCGGGCCGGCCACGGCGGTCGGGTGGAACCACTTCTGCCGGTCGCTGTTGTCACAGGTCGCCACGGTGACGTTCACCGTGTTCGTGGCGGTCAGGCACAGCGGAGCGCCGCTGCCGACGCTGGCCCGCAGCGTGTAGATGAACGCGCTCTGCCCGCCCCCGGACGAGACGGTGGCCGTCTGCGCCCACTGGCCGAAGCCGCTGTTCGTGTCGCTCCTCAGCACGACGTTGGCCCCGTTGAAATTGGCGGAGGCCGTGAGCACCGTCCTGGCGTTGTCCCCCCGATACTCCAGCTCCTTGAACACCTCGGCGTGAGCCGGAGAGGCGACCAGCGCCCCGATCCCCGACAGGCTCACCGCGGCGAGCGTCATCGCGACGGAGCGGCGCAGGTTGTGTGATGCGGACATGAAAAAGGAACCCCCTGGTTGATGTCCCTTGAGACCGATCGGCTCAAGGCGGCATCAGTACACAGCGGGGTCACGTCGTGGTCAGCGCACAAATACCACTTCACCCGGCACGCACACGAGACGTACATCACACCCGGCCGGGCCTTGTGGTCTGTGGCCCGATTTGACTGGAAATGTTAGATCATAGGCTCGTGAATGATCAGATCAGGGACATTGCCGCCCGAAATGGACTTGGTAGGCCTGAGGCGGTCTATGGGCCCGCGGATGGGGGAACTCCCTGGGATCGGGAGATGCACCTCTTCGAGCACGGGCTGGTCGTCCGGTTGCCGGATGGGCGGGTTCAGGGGCTCCGGTGGGAGTCGGTGACGGTGCTGAAGGATGTCATCGATCCGTTCCGGAGCGTGTACTCGCTGACCGACGGGGGCTCGGCGCCCGTGGTCATCGACGGGTTCGAACGGCCGGAGCAGTGGGGGCCCGCCATTCACGGGGCGGTCCTGCGGGCGCATCTGCCGCAGGCGCGGGCGGCGCTGCAGGCGGGCAACACCGTGGCGTTCGGGGAGATCGCGGCGACCCAGCAGGCGTTGCTCACCCCGGCCGGCGTGGTGCCGTGGCCGGAGATCAGCGAGATCGGGGTCGAGAACGGCGTCGCCTCGATCAAGGTCCGGCAGCAGTGGCGGCCGCTCACCACCACGCATGTCCGCGACCTCCCGAACTTCCTGGTCCTGTTCACGCTCATCGAGGAGCTCAAGGGCGGGGCCCCCGCCTCGGGCTCCCGGCTGGGCTGGGTGGTCGGCGGGGTGGTGAGCTTCCTGGTCATCGCCCTGGTGGCCGGCGGAATCGTCGTGGTCAAGCGCCTGGTCAAGACGGGTGTGCGCGAGGGCATCACCGCCGCGCAGGAGACGCCCACGCCCACGCCGTCCGACACGGCCTCGGCTGATCCGCAGCCCTCGGAGACGTACACGCCGACGCCCGAGCCGACCCCGACCGAGGAGCCGTTCGACGCGACCACGCTCGACGACGAGGACACCGACCAGACCCCGATCACGACCGGCGCGCTGCTCGCCGACACCTTCACCACCCGCAAGGGCGTGCGCTACAACCTCAAGGGCACCCGGTCGGACGACTGCCCCGCCTGGTTCCAGGAAGGCCGGGTGCGGACCTTGCTGCGCGGCGCGCGCTGCAAGGAGATGATCTCGGGCGTCTATGCCAGCGCCAACTCGACCAAGAACAACCGGATCATGGTCGTGATCCGGGTCATCCCGTTCAAGGACTCGAGCACCGCCAAGCGCACGTTCAACAAGCTGCCGGCCGGCTCCCGGGACTGGGGCTTCATGTGCCCGCTGAAGGGCCCGGGCTCCGGCCTGTGCGCGAACGGCCGCGGCAGCTGGTCCTCGGCGTACATCTGGGGCTGGACCCAGCACAACCACCGCTACGTCATCGCGACCCTGGCCCTGTACGAGAACCTCGCCGACGGCAGCAGCACCAAGCCGTGGCTCACCGACGCGTCGAAGGCGGCACTGGCGGCGGCCGGCCCCATGGTCTACCACGACAACAACTGAGCGCGGCATCGCTCAACGGCGGAGCACCAGGACGATGTGGCCGAGCGGGGTGTCGTGGAGTCCGGCGATCTGCAGCCCGGCCCCCGCGGCGAGGCCGGCGTAGTCCGCGACGGTCCGCTCGCGCCCGCCGCTGAGCACGAGCATGCGCAGGTTCATCTCGGCGAACCCGGCCGGATCGGCGCGCTGCTCGATGACGACCACCCGCCCGTCCGGCCCGGCCGCGTCGGCGCACCGCCGCAGGATCCGCCGGGAGTCGTCGTCGCTCCAGTCGTGGATGACCCGCCTGAGCACGTACGCGTCGCCGCCGGCCGGCAGCGGGTCGAAGAAGCTCTGGCCCGCGAACGAGCACCGCGGCTCCAGCCCCAGCCCGGCGAGGTGCCGCCGGCCGCGTTCCACGGTGCCGGGCAGGTCCACGAGCGTGCCCCGCAGATCCGGGAAGGCGCCGAGCACCTCGGCCAGCAGGGTCCCGGCCCCGCCGCCGACGTCGACCACGTGCCGCACACCGGACCAGTCGTAACCCCCGGCCGCGTCGGCGAGGTAGTCGGCCCCGTCCGCCATCATCGCGTCGAACGTCTCGCTCATCCGCGGGTTCGCCGCCAGGTAGGACCAGAAATCCGCGCCGAAGACGGTCTCCCACGCCGGCAGCCCGGTGCGGACCGTGTGCAGCAGGCCGGTGAACGCCACGTCCATCTGCCCGCCGAACCCGTCCAGGTCGAGCCGGGCCCGCATCCCGGACGGATGGGCCGAGGCCAGCAGCGCGGCGGGCCCGTTGACGGCGAACGTGCCCGGCTCCGGCTCGGTGAACACACCCTTGCCGGCCAGGTGCCGCAGCAGGCGTACCAGAGCATCGGGGTCGGCGCCCGAACGGCGGGCCAGCTCGTGCACGGGCACCGGCTCGTCGCCCATCAGATCGCTCAGCCGCAGTGTGGCCGCGACCCGCACCGCCATCGGGGTGACCAGGTCGGTCACCGGCGCCAGCACCGCCCACGCCTCTTCCCACGCCGTCATGGCCGGAGCCCCTTCTCGCGAGATCGAGCTCCGAGCGTACTCCCGAAGGTGATCACAGGGCCGCAAGCAGCAGGATGAGCGGCAGCGAGATGACCGACGACAGCGACATCGCCAGCGAGTGGGTCTTGAACGTGCCGCGCGTGGACAGCCCCAGCATGGTCTGGAACATCCAGAAGAAGTTGCTGCTCACGTGCGGCAGGAACAAAGCTCCGGAACCGGCGGCCAGCGCCACGAACACCAGTGGCGTGTCCAGCGACCCGGCCAGCGGCGCGAGGATGCCGGCCGCGGTGATCGCGGCGACGGAGATCGAGCCGAGCGCGATGTGCAGCACCGCCGCCACCAGCCAGACCAGGATCAGCGGCGGCAGGAAGTTCGAGCCGAACGCGCCGCCGAGCACCTTGGCCAGCCCGGAACCCTCGATGACCGCCCCGAGCGAGCCGCTGATGCCCGACAGCACGAGGATCGGCCCGCACGACGACAACCCCTGGCCCATGGCGGCGTGGACCTCCGCGCGGGAGTGCGTGCGGAGAGTCAGCAGGTACGACGCGGTCGCCCCGGCGAACATGGCCACCACCGGATCGGTCACGAAGCCGAGCACCGGCGAGGTCCAGCCGAGGTTGCCGGCCAGCGCGCCGAGCGCGATGAGCATCAGGGTGGCGACGACGGGCAGCAGCGACACTCCCAGCCCGGCCTTGGTCTCCCGCTTGACCAGCACGGACCCGGCGGCCGAGCCGCCGTCATCGGCCGGCTCCTCGTCGGGGATCTCGTCCAGGGCCGGGTCCCAGCGCAGGGCGCGCGGGGTGAGCAGGGCGAAGACGAGCATGGTGAGCACCGCCGTCGGCAGGCCGACGATCAGGCCGTACCAGAACATCTGGCCGAGCGGCACGTCCAGCAGCCCGGCCACGGCCAGCGCCGCCACCCCCGGCACCACGAACACCAGCCCGACCTCGATCCCGGCGGTCAGCGCCCCGCCCATCAGCGCCTTGCCGTCGCGCCCCAGACGCGGGCCGAGGCGGCGGGCCAGCGGCGCGGTCAGCACGAGCAGCACGTCGGAGTAGATCGAGGTGAACAGCGAGCTGAGCGACACCGCGAACACGTACGGGATGCTGCGCTCGCCGAAGACGCGCAGCATCAGCTCGATCAGCCGGCGCAGCGCGTCGGTCAGCGTCAGCAGCGAGCCCATCAGCACGCCGAACGTGACCAGCAGCCCGATGTCGGCCATCACCTCGCCGAACCCGGCGGTGATCGCCTTGGTGGTGCCGTCGGCCCCGACGCCGGTGGTCAGCCCGAGGAAGATCGTGCCGAGGAGCAGCGCGATGACGGGCGGGATCTTCCAGACGGTGATGGTGACGATGACGCCCAGGATGGCGACGCCGGTCATCGTCAGGAGCAGAGCGTTGCTCACAGTGGCCCTCCTCGGGGGGTGACGGGGCAATCACCAGTCAGGCAGGCCACCCGGCATACTGTCCACGATGAACTTTGTCGTTCTTCCATAGGCAGCGCCTATGGAACCGGGGGTGCGGAGACGGACGTGGACGCTCGCCAGCTCGCCTACTTCCTCGCCGTCGTCGACCACGGCGGCGTGCAGCGCGCGGCCGAGGAGCTGTGGGTGGCCCAGCCCTCGGTCTCCCAGGCGATCAAGAAACTGGAGCGCGGCCTGGGCACCCCGCTGTTTCGCCGGTACGGCCGGCGCCTCGTGCTCACCCCCGCGGGCGAGGCCCTGGTCACCCCGGCCCGCCAGGTCACCCGCTGGCTGGCGGCGGCGGACGAGAGCGTGGCCGCGGTGGAACGCCTGCTGGCCGGGAAGCTGACCATCGCCGCCATGCCCAGCCAGGCGGTCAGCCCGCTGACCGAACTGGTGGCCGCCTTCCGCCGCCTGCATCCCGGCGTGCAGGTCTCGGTCCGGGCCGCCGACCGCCCGGCCGACGTCGCCGCGGCCCTGCGGACCGGGACCGCGGAACTCGGCCTCATCGCCACGCTCGGACGCCCCGGCCCCGACCCCGACCTGGTCGTGCACCCCGTGGACGAGCAGCCGTTCGTCCTGGTCGCGCAGGACGCCGCCGACCTGCCCGGGGGTGACGATCCCGTCGCGCCCGCGCTGCTGGGCGGCGCCCGGCTCATCGTCGGCCAGCCCGGAACCGGGATGCGCAGGGCCGCCGACCGGATCCTGGCCGCCGCGCCCGATGCCGCGATCGCCGTCGAGATGGAGCACCGCGAGGCGCTGCTGCCGCTGGTCCTGGCCGGAGTCGGCATCGCCGTGGTCGCGGCCTCCTGGCGGCGCCTGGCCGAGCCGATGGGGCTGGTCGTGCGCGACCTGGCGCTGGAGGAGGTGCTGCACGTCTCGCTGGTGCACCGCACCGAGCCGGTCAGCGCCCTGGCCCGCGCCTTCGTCGCGGCGATATAGCGAACGCCTATAGGACGGCCACGATCCTCGTCTTGGACCGCGGCCCGCCGGTTCCGGCTCAATGGCGCCATGACCTCCCACCGCATCGCCCTCATTCCCGGCGACGGGATCGGCATCGAGGTGCTGCCCGCCGCGACCGCCGTACTCGACGCCGTCGGCCGCAGGCACGGCTTCACGCTGGGCTACGACACCTTCGACTGGTCGTGCGAGCGCCACGAGCGCGAGGGCGCGATGATGCCGGCCGACGGCCTGGACCGCATCCGCCACCACGACGCCATCCTGCTCGGCGCCGTCGGGCGGCCGGGCGTGCCGGACCACGTGTCGCTGTGGGGACTGCTGATCCCGATCCGCCGGACCTTCCGCCAGTACGTCAACCTGCGGCCCATCACGACCCTGGACGGCGTTGCGGGACCGCTGCGCGCCGCGGAGGGCGTGGACCTCGTCGTGGTGCGCGAGAACGTCGAAGGCGAGTACTCCGAGATCGGCGGCCGGCTCAACCGCGGCTTCCCCGAGGAGATGGCGGTCCAGGAGTCGGTGTTCACCAGGGCGGGCGTCACCCGCGTGGTGGACTACGCCTTCGACCTGGCCGCCCGCCGCCGCGGCGTCCTGACCTCCGCCACCAAGTCCAACGGCATCATCCACACCATGCCCTTCTGGGACGAGCTCGTCAGGGAACGCGCGCGGCCCGAGGTGTCCTGGAACCAGGAGCACATCGACGCGCTCGCCGCGAAGATCGTCCTGAGGCCGCGGGAGTTCGACGTCATCGTGGCCTCCAACCTGTTCGGCGACATCCTGAGCGACCTGGCCGCGGCCGTCGCCGGCGGCATCGGCCTGGCCCCGGCCGCCAACCTCAACCCGGAGCGCGACTTCCCGTCGATGTTCGAACCGGTGCACGGCTCGGCCCCCGACATCGCCGGGACCGGCGTCGCGAACCCCGTCGGCGCCCTCTGGTCGGCCGCCATGATGCTCGACCACCTGGGCCACGCCGAGGCCGGTGACGAGGTGCGCGCCGCCTTCCGCGCGGTCCTGGCCGAGACCCCGGTACGCACTCCCGACCTGGGCGGCGCCGCCACGACCAAGGAGTTCACCACCGAGGTGCTGAACCGTCTCGGCACGGGAGGAGGCCGCCCACGCCAGGCATGAGCGGCCTCCCCGGTCAGAGGGTCACGGACAGTTGTGCACACCGCTCCTTGCGGAGGAGACCACCACGTCAGCCACCGCAGGGGCGCTCACGTGGACGGCGTTGACCAGCATCCCGGCGGACGTGCCCGCCACCGGCCGCTGCTCGTTCAGCGTGATCGTCGCCACGCCCGCCCGGATGACGGTGTTGGGCGCGATCGAGGCGACCGGGTGCGACACCCCGCCGATGGTCAGCGAGCCGAGCGTCGTCGTGCCGCTCGCGCTCGCGGTGTACGTCCCGAGCGCGCACGTGCTCGTCGAGGTGGCCCGCACCCCGGCGACCTTGATGACCGGCAGGCCGGGCAGCCCGATGGACACCTCGTCGGCCGTCGCCTGCCCCGTGGAACTGCCCAGGCCGGTGACCACCCCGGCCTTGAGCGCCTTGGCGTTGACCAGCGCGAGCGAGATCGCGGCCGCCGTCTTCTCGGTCGTGGACCTGGCCGAGGTGGACACCTCGCCCGTGTCGGCCACGACGGTCTGCGGCAGCAGGATCGGCTTGACCGACAACGCGTGGGAACGGCCGGTGTAGTACAGCAGCTTGGCCGTGCCCGAGGCGTCCGACGGCAGGTAGCACGCGTCGCCGGTGAAGCTCGCCTTGATCGCGACGCTCGTCGCGGTGGCCGGCTGGGCGACACTGGCGATCACGCAGCTCGCCACGCCCGCGGCGTCCGTGCGCGCCTGGCACGACTGCGCCGCCGAGCCCGTTCCGAGGGTCAGCGTCACGGGCCGGTCCTTGACCGGACGGTCCGCGGCGTCGGTGAGCGTGGCCTTCAGGGTGGCCGGGGCGTCGTTGGCGACGTTGGCCGGGCCGTTCACCTTCAGGCCCGTCTTGACCAGCACGTGGGTCTCGGCCCTGGCGGTGTCGTTGGCCGCGTTCGGGTCCGGACCGGCGAGGTTGTCGATCACCGCGGTCGCGGTGATCGTGCACTCCTCGCCGCTGTGCACGACGTCGTCCTGAACCTTCGCGCGGATCGTGATCTGCCGCGAGGTGCCTCGGGTCAGCTCGCCGAGATGACAGGTGACCTTGGCGGCGTCGCGCACGCACGGGCCGGTGCTGTCCACGAAGGCGACCTCGGGAGGCAGCGTGGTGGTGACCTCGACCGAGCTGGCCGGGTTGGGGCCCTCGTTGGTGGCCTTCACCGTCCAGGTCAGGGTCTCGCCGCCGCGCACCGGGTCGGGGGCGGCGGTGATGGCGACGCCGACGTCGGTCGTGTTGACCGCCTCCCAGTTGTCCTTCAGCTGCTCCAGGGTGGGCAGTTGCTCCGGGAGCGGTTCGGCCACGACGGGCAGGTCGGCTCCACGGCGCAGTCCGCCCGCGAAGCCGGTGAACGGGATCGAGGTCGCCACCCTGGCCCAGTCGTCGAAGCCGGTCAGCGTATCGGTGCTGCTGGTGTTGGTGGCGCAGTCGGCCGGGTCCCTGGCGCCGGTGACCGGGTCCGGCGGGCCGGCGGTGTTGATGTTGACGGCGGGGTTGACCGGGTTGTCGTCCTCGTCGCCGTCGTCGTTCCAGTCCGGGTCGACGTTGACGTCCTCGGTGACCTTCGCGCCCTGGACGCCGGGGATGCCCGGTCTTTGGTCGCGGCCGTTGACGAAGATGAACCTGTTCTCGTTGTCGTCGGCGTCCAGGAGCAGCTCGTCGAGCGCGTTCTCGGTCAGCGGGCGCAGCACCTTGCCGCGCGAGGTGCCGTCCAGCGCCAGGCGGGGCGGCGAGAAGTCCACGATCCTGCCGCCGCCGACGCGCGGGATGCCGAACTGCAGGTCGTAGTTCATGGCGCTGACGTAGTTCGGCTTGCAGTTGACGTCGACATCACCGCCGTGTTCCAGCCGCAGGGTGTGGCCGAGCTCGTGCAGCAGCGTGCCGCCGTCGTGGTTGTAGTCGACGAAGAACCTGTTGTTCGTGCTGGCCTGGCCGCCGCTGGTGCAGGTGGCCGCCTCGGAGGTGCTGATCGCGTAGCGGAAGACGCCGCGCCGTACCGCCGCGAAGTTGTTGGTGTTGCCGGCGGCGGCGTTGAAGGCGGCGTCGATGCCGCAGTTGTTCAGCGCGCCGATCATGCCGCCGCCGCCGAGGTCGTCGCCGACCAGGCAGGCCGGGTTGGCCACGTCGGCGTTGGTGCACCGGCCGCCGGGGGAGGGGTCCTCTGCGCTGGCGTCGATGAACAGGCAGTCGGCGTCGGCGCCGTCGCGCTGCCCGTCCAGGCCGTTGTCCAGGTCGTCGAAGCACGTGCCGGGCTGCTGCTGGCGGCGTACCGTCGTGTCGACCAGGTTGCCGGTGTCCACCCACAGGTTGATGCCGCGCGAGCCGTCCGGATTGGAGATCGGCGCGGACTTCATGGCGTTCTTCATCGCCTGGATGTCGACGCGGCCGGGCGCCTCGCCGGCCGAGTAGTCGAGCTCCAGGAAGACGTCCTTGCGCAGTGGGTTCGCGCCGAACCTCTTCAGGTCCAGCGCCATCGAGCCGTCGGCGTTGCGGATGCCGTGGATCTCGGCCAGGTCGGTCAGGCCGTCGCCGTCGCTGTCGGTGCTGGAGCCGACGGTCGAGGAGATCGTGAAGCCGATCCTCGTCTTGGCGCCGTCGTTCTCCTCGGGGTAGTCGAAGTCGCCGTTGCCCTCGGCGCAGGTGTGGCCTTTCGGCACGCCGTCGCGCAGGCAGGGGGTGCCGACCGCGAGGTTGTCGCCGGAGAAGGTGGCGTTGACGATGTCGAACTCCAGGTCGAGCGTGAGGTCGCGCTCGTTCTTGCTGAGGTCCATCTGGTCGTCGCCGAAGTTGGTGCCGTCGTCGTAGTCCCAGATCTCGATGGCCAGGTCCACCGTCGTGTCGTTGCCCTGCAGGTTCACCGCCTTGCTGAACACCCAGCCGTTGGGAGCCTCGGGCAGGCCCAGGGGCTCGAACTCGTCGTCCTCGATGCGCGGGCCGCGGGGGAAGCGCTCGCCGGCGATCGTGGCCACCGGGTAGTAGTCGCCGTCGCCGGAGGCGTCGTCGGGGTTGTCGATCTGTTTGAGGTAGTCGATCCTGACGGTGACCGTGACCTGGGTGTCCGCCGACGCGTTCCCGGTCAGCGCCACCATCAGGGCGGCGATCAGGACGCCGATCAGGGCGACGGATCTGCCGCGTGGTAAGAGTGCCATGATGTACCGCTCCAGAGAGATTCACAGGGGAATGTCCTCCCTGTGACTGTCGGGGGCGTCACGTCCGGAAACATGAGTAACCCCGTACTCAGAGCGGGTTGCGCAGGGGCTGGGCGGGCAGGCTCGCCTCGGGTTCCGGCAACCAGGCGTCGCCGGGCGGGGCCAGCCAGTCATGGGCCGTGGCCAGGTCGTCCACGGCCTCACGCAGGGCGCGCAGGCCCGGATGGTCGCCGTCGGAACGCCAGATCATCATCCAGGGAAACACCGCGACCGGATCCACGAGCGGCCGCAGGACCGCGCCCGGAATGTCAGGTTGCGTGGTCAACGTGAGGATGGGCGCGTCGCGGTCGCGGATGTGCTGCGCGAGCTCGTCGCCGCCCCGCACGTGCGGGTGGGCGAGCGCGGGGTCCACGCCGAAGGGCGCCAGCAACTGCAGGAGCGCGTGCTCCCACCCGGGCGTCGCGTGGTCGCCCGCGCGGATGCACGGGTTGGTGCCGCGCAACGACTCCAGCGGTACGGCCGGCAGCGCGGCCAGCGGATGCCGCTCGGGCACCAGCACCGCGATGCGCTCATGGCGGACCGGGCGCTGCCGTACCCCGTCCAGGAGGCCGGGACTGCGGCCGAACGTGACGTCCAGCCGCCCGTCCAGCAGCAGCGGCACCGCGGCCTCCGCGCCGCTGTGGAAGCGGGCGAAGAACTCCACCCCCGGCGCCCGCCCGCGCGCCGCGGCCAGCACCAGCGCGGGCGTGAGGCCGGAGCCGACCACGTCGACGGTCAGCGACCGGGGCTGGCCGCGCAGTTCGATCATGGTCGCGTCGAACAGCCCCAGGATCTCCCGCGCCCGCGTCAGCAGCAGGCGGCCCTCCGCCGTGAGCGTGACCTTGCGGGTCGTGCGCTCCAGCAGCCGGCGGCCCACCCGGTCCTCCAGCCGCCTGACGTCGCGGCTGAGTGCCTGCTGCGCCACGAACAGACGCTGGGCGGCTCGGCTGAAGTGCAACTCCTCGGCCACGGCCACGTAGTGGCGCAACAGCCGGATCTCCACGTCGTCAGGCACCCCTCCTTCCTACCCGATTAACGCAGCTGGCGCGTGAATCACCTTCGAACAGGTGTTGGACCCCAGGCGAGCGCCGCCGCCAGGATCGAGACATGGCGGGACGAGGGACGATCATGATGGCCTACGGGCTGACCGGTGTGATGAACGCGCTGTGGGGCGCCACGCTCCCGGCCACCGACGCCCGCCTGGAACTCGGGCCGGGACGGCTCGGCGGGCTGCTGATGGCGCTGGCCGTCGGCGCCCTCGTGGCCATGCCGGTGGCCGGCCGGCTGGCCGAGCGGTGGACGGGGCGGCGCCTGCTCCGGATCTGCGCTCCGGCGGCGGCGCTCGGGCTGGCCGGCCCGGCGCTGGCCGGCGGGACCGGCACGCTGATGATCTCGGCGGTCGTGCTCGGCATGCTGTTCGGGCTGCTCAACGTGGCCCTGAGCCTCCAGGCGGCGGCCGTGGAGCGTTCCCTCGCGCGGCCGGTCATGGCCACGGTGCACGGGACGTGGACGCTCGGGGCCGTGGCGGGCGGCGCGGTCATCACCGCGGCCCTGCGGGCCGGGGTGGACGTGCGGGTGCTGATGGGCACGGGCGCGATCATCCTGGCCGTGGCCTTGCTGGGGGTCAAAGGCATCCCGGAGCCACCCCTGCGCCTCGTCCCTCAGCCCGCCGGGCACGCGCGGCCCGCTCCGCCGCGGCCCGGGATCATGGTGATGCTCGGCGTGGTCGGCGCGGCGGCCTTCATCACCGAGGGCGCCGCCACCGACTGGGCCGGGGTGCACGCCACCCGCGTCCTGGGCGCCGACCCCGCCACCGGCTCGCTCGTGTACACCGTCTTCTTCGTCGCGATGACACTCGTCCGCTTCGCCGGGGACGCGCTGCGCACCCGGCTCGGCGTCCGCACCACGATCCGGCTGTGCGGCGTGACCGCCACCGCCGGTTACGGCCTCGTCCTGCTCGCCGGCGTCCTGCCCTTCGGCACGGCGGCGCGGGTGGGCTGCGCGATGGCCGGCTGGGCGCTGGCCGGCGCCGGCATGGCCGTCGTCTGGCCGATCGTGGCCAGCCTGCTCGGCGCCGCCGACGGCGCGGCCCGCCGCCTGTCGGCGGTCACCACCATCAGCTACGGCGGCGGCCTCGTCGGACCCGCCCTCATCGGCTACGTCGCCACAGCGGCGACGCTGCCCCTCGCCCTGGTGATCCCGGCGGCGCTCGCGCTGCTCGTGGCCACCGCCGCACCACCCCTGCTGAACGCGGTCTCCGCGGCAGCGACCCACCACCGGCCCCTCAGGGCCACCGCATCCAGGAGGACATCATGACCGTCGGCACTCTCGGCACCCCGGGCGCCCGCCTGCACTTCGAGGTACGCGGCCAGGGCCCGCTCGTCGCCCTCGCCGGCGCCCCGATGGACGCCGACTCCTTCGCCCCGCTGGCCGACCTGCTGGCCACCGACCACACCGTGCTCACCGCCGACCCGCGCGGCATCAAGCGCAGCCTGCTCGACGACCCCGCCCAGGACTCCACGCCGGAACTGCGCGCCGGCGACCTGTCACGCCTGCTGGCACACGTGGACGCCGGTCCCGCCGTGGTCTTCGGCTCCAGCGGCGGCGCGATCACCGCCCTCGCCCTCGCCCAGACCCACCCGGAGCAGCTGCGCGCGGTCATCGCCCACGAGCCCCCGCTCGTCGAACTCCTGGAGGACCGCGACAAGCTCCACGCCCAGACCGGCGAGCTCATCGCCACCTACCTCGGCGGCGACGCGGTCGGCGCGTGGGCGAAGTTCATGGCGCAGGCCGGCATCACGGTGCCCGACGAGGCGCTGGAGATGATGTTCGGCGGCGAGCGCGACCCGCAGGACGTGGCCGACGAGCGGCGCTGGTTCGCCCACGAGCTGCACGGCACCACCCACTGGGCGCCCGACCTGGACCTGCTGCGCGCGGCCCCGCGCCTCGTGATCGGCATCGGCGAGGAGTCGGCCGGGCAACTGTGCGACCGTACCTCCCGCGCCCTCGGCGCCGCCCTGGGCATCGAGCCGGTCGTGTTCCCCGGCGACCACACCGGCTTCGCCGACGACGCAGGCGGTTTCCTCCCCGCCCTGCGCGCAGTCCTCTGACTTTTCGCGAACATTCTGTATACCTGGAAGCTTTCAGGGTCCCCGGATATAACGCATCGACAGGGAATCCAAAGCGCTTATTCATAGTGTCCTTCACCAACGGGAAATCAGCCTGATCTCCCCGGTTTCGAAGGAGCTTCCCATGTTTCTGAAATTCGCCGTCGGCGTGGCCGCCGTGCTGGCAGTGGCGGCCCCCGCGCAGGCCTCTGAGCAGCGGACGGAGACCGCGGCCCCGCAGGCGGCCGAGCAGTCGGCCGACCTGCGGAAGACGGTCAAGCGGCCCAAGTTCCAGATGCCTTTCACCTGCAACCAGAAATGGTACGCGGAGGCGTCGACCAGAGACCACAACCCGGCGCTCGATTTCTGGCTGGGCGACCACAACACCAACAAGCCCTCGACATATGGGCAGTGGGTACGCGCGTCCGCATCGGGCAAGGTCGTCCTTGCCTACAAGGACGACCAGGCCGGGCACGTCGTGCAGATCCGGCACACGTTCAAGACCGGAAAGGACTGGTTCACGACCTACCTTCACCTGAAGAAGCGCAGCGTGAAGGTGGGCCAGACGGTGCCGATGGGCAAGAAGATCGGCGAGGTCGGCCGCAGCGGTCCGACCGCCAACGGCGTGAACCACCTGCACTACGAGCAGGCGGCCTCCTACGGGAAGACCGCGGACTGGGGGAACTCGGGAGCGCCGCGCAAGGCCGTCAAGTTCAACAACAAGACGTACACCGGGGTCGGGGAGTCGTGGCAGATCCGCAGCCGTAACACCGGCGCCCAGGACAGCTGCGGCCGCCCCGGCCGCTGACCATCGGCAGGGGCGGCCGCACCCGCCCCTGCCGGAGGTTTGGCGCGAGCCGTCCGGGCAGATGAGCGGCATGGACGAACGAGAGCCCGAAGACCTTCCCGAAGCCGTCGGTCGGGTCAACGGCGAGAGCGACATGCGGGTCGAGCGCGCCGGCGTCGAAGTACGGGACACACCGCGCCCGATCCCGGCGGAGCCGATCGACCCCCCGCCCGATCCCGAGCGGAAGGTGCGGGAGGAGCGGCGCGAGGCCGCCGAACAGGAGAGCCGGGACGTGGAGCCCGACGCCGAGCCCACCGACTAGGAGCCGTCCATGAGGCGGCTCTCCCAGGCCCAGGCCACGATCCCGACCCGCCCGCGGACGCCGAGCTTGTCCAGGATGCCCGACACATACCCCTTGACGGTGCTCAGCGACAGGAACAGCTCATCGGCGATCTCCTGGTTGGTACGCCCCCTGGCGATCGCCCGGACGATCTCGGCCTCCCGCGCGGTCAGCGGCCGTACCGGCACCCGCGCCCCTGCCCGCGCCCCGCGTTCGGCCAGATGGCGCAGCAACCGCAGCGTGATCGACGGCGAGATGAGCGCGTCCCCCGTGTACGCGGCCCGCACCGCCTCCACGAGCAGCTTGGGACCCGCGTCCTTCAGCACGAACCCGGCGGCCCCCAGCCGCAACGCCCCGTAGACGTACTCGTCCAGGTCGAACGTGGTCACCATGACCACCCGCGTCGGCGCGCCGGCCAGCGCGCGGGCCACCCCGATCCCGTCCAGGCGGGGCATCTGGACGTCCACCAGGCACACGTCCGGCAGCGTCCGGCGCGCCTGCTCGATCGCCTCCACGCCGTCGGCGGCCTCGGCGACCACGATGATGCCGGGCTGGTCCTCCAGGATGATCCGCAGGCTGGCCCTGATCATCTCCTGGTCGTCGGCCAGCAGCACCCGGATGGGCGGCGTCATCGACGCCCGCCGGTCGGGATGACGGCGTGGACGGACCAGCCGCGGCCGGGCCGGGGCCCGGCCGCCAGCGTGCCGCCGAGCGCTTCGAGGCGCTCGCGCATCCCGATCAGCCCGTACCCGGGACGGCGGTAGCGGCGGGCGGGCGCCTGCGGCGCGTCGTCCTCGACCGCGACGGTCACCGCCCGGTCGTCCTCGCTGATGCCGACGGTGACCGCGCGCGCGTGCGGCGCGTGCCGGGCGACGTTCGTCAGCGCCTCCCGCACGATCCGGTACACGGTACTGCTCACCTCCGGCGGCCAGCCGGACGGTTCCGCGTCCATCCGCAGGTACGCCCGGCGGCCCTGGCCGGCGAAGCCCTCGATCAGCTCGCCGAGCCGTTCATGGCCCTCGCCGGCCGGGGCGGCCTCGCGCAGAAGGTCCACCACGCGCCGGGTGGCGGCCAGCGCCGCGGTGCCCGCCGACTCGATGCCGGCCAGGGAGCCGGGGGTCTTCTCCGGATGCTTGGCGGCGACGAGCTGGGCGGCCTGGGCCTGGAGCACGATGCTGGTGATGTGGTGGGCGACGACGTCGTGCAGCTCCCTGGCCAGCTCCAGGCGTTCGGCCTGCCGTACCCGCTCGGCCGCGGTGTGGCGGCGGGCGGCGAGCAGCCGGGGGGCCAGCCCGAGCAGCACGGCGGCCAGCCAGGCCAGGGCGCTCAGCGGCGGCACCGCCGAGCCGGGATCGGCGAGGAAGCCGCCCGCCACCACGGCCAGCCCGGCGGCGGCCACGGCGCCGGCCACGCGCACGGGCAGCGTCCTGACCGCGGCGCCGACGAGCACCGCGAGTGCCAGCGAGGTGGCCGGGCTGGGCTCGGCGGGCAGGGGGACGAGGCGGGTGGCGAGAACGGCGAGCGCGGCGACGGCCAGGCCCGCGAGCGCCGTCCACAGCGGGCTGAGCCCGCGCACGAGAGCGAGTACGCACACCACGACCGCCACCGCCGCCCCGAACAACCCATGACCGGGCCCCCAGCTGCCGGCGACCTGGTACGCCTGGAAGGCGACGGCCGCCGCCAGCACGGCACCGAGCCCCGCGTTCTTCAGCTGTTCGGGAACACGCACGTCGCCCAGGCTAGAAGAGGACCCCGCCGGGCTGTACCGGCCAAAGGTACGGTCCCTTTCCCTGCTTTCCGCCGATGTGGGGGCCGGTCCCGGCTCGCAGGATGAAGCCTCATGTCACAAGAAACGCTCCCCGCGACGTCCTCCGGCCGGCCGAGGGTCGCCGCGCTCGACGTGCTGCGCGGGTTCGCCCTGTGCGGCATCCTGCTCGCCAACGTCAAGCCGATCGCGCACATGGGCGGCACCGCGCCGGCCGATCCGGACAGCGGGCCTTCCCTGCTGGGGCTGCTCGTCGACCAGCGCTTCTTCCCGATCTTCTCGCTGCTGTTCGGCGTCGGGTTCTCGCTGCTGCTGGAGTCGGCGCGCCGCCACACCCCACGTCCGCGCGTCCTGCTGCTGCGGCGCCTCCTGGTCCTGGCCGCCATAGGTCTGGCGCACATGTTCCTGCTGTGGCGGGGCGACATCCTGACCATCTACGCCGTCGCCGGCCTCGTCGTACTGCTGCCCTCGACCTGGCTGCCGCGCTGGGCCGTCGCTGGGCTGGCGGCCGCCCTCATCGCGACGCCACTGATCCTCGGCAGCAACGGCGTGCCGCTGGTACCCGGGCTGTTCCTGCTGGGCTCGGCGCTGACGCGCTACGGCGTGATCGACCGGATGGAGCACGCCGTGCGCGGCCCGGCCGTCCTGTTCGTGCTCTTCGCGGCGGGGGCGGTGCCCGCCGTGTGGCTGCAGGTCGCGACCGGCTCCAACCTCTGGTTCTCCGTGGCCGGGCTGCTGACGGCGGGCGTCTACGTGTGCGGCCTGCTGCTCCTGCTGCGTACGCCGCTGCGGCCGGTGCTGCACCGGGTGTTCGCGCCGCTGGGCCGGATGGCACTGACCAACTACCTGACCGCCACCGTGCTCGTGCTGCTGGCCACCCTCGTGCTCGGGGGGTCGCCGGACGCGTGGTCATCGGGGATGGTCGTGCTGATCGCGGGAGCCGTACTCGTGCCCCAGTGGGTGGTGTCCACGTTGTGGCTGCGGCGCTTCCGGCAGGGGCCGCTCGAATGGCTCTGGCGATGGGCCACCTGGGCCCGCCGCCCGGCCCTGCACCGCACCCCGTGACCGGCTCGTCAGAGGGCGGGGCCGGGGAGGGCTCGATCGAACTCCATCAGGGCGACCGGAGGGCCCTCGCCGAAGTCGTGGTCGTGCCGCCTGCCGGTCTCGGCGAAGCCGTGCTTGCCGTAGAAGCGGCGTGCCTGAGCCGAATCCCGGAGCGTCCACAGATGCACCCGGTCGTAGCCGGCCTCCCGCAGCCGGTCCAAGGTGGCGGTCAGCAGGGCCGCCGCCAAGCCGCTGCCCCAGACGTCCGGGTGGGCGAAGAAGGTGTGGATCTCCGCCAGTCCTGGGCTGGAGGAGGCGCCGAAGCGGGAAAAGGCTCCTGCCCGGTCGTCCAGGAGCGCGAGCAGGATCGGATCCCCGCCCTCGGCCACGATGGTGTGCCACTTGACGCGCCGCTCCTCGATCCCGGCGGCGGCGACTTTCGGCGTGCACAACGGGCCGTGCGAGATGCCCCAGGAGACGGCGTGAATCTCACCGAGAACGTCACCGTCGCCGGGCCCCGCCTCGCGAATCGTGATCATGCTGTGCATGGGATCGACCCTATGCCGTGGCCTCGGGGGACACGTCCTCGGGTGGGCTGCTCAGGCACGGTGTTCACGAATCGTGCTGGGCCGCGGGCGGCCGGCTCGTCGAGGACGTGCCAGTGGGTGGTGGCCTGCCGCCCGGCGATCAGCCCGGCGGCGCCCAGCAGGAACGATCCGGTGCCACATCGGGGCTGGGCACGTCGGGGAAGGAGGTGGTCGCGGTGAGGCTCAGGTCTCTCACACCCCCGTCAAGTCGGCCCGAAGCGTGCCCCGAGATCGCGGGCCGGGCGACGACCAGCGGCTCGACCGGCAGGCCGAAACCGTCGGTGGCGGCTGCCAGGATGGCCGCCATGACCGACGATCTGCTCCGGCGGGTGATCGCCAAGGCGTCCGAAGAGGACCTGCCGCCCACCGTGACCGCCGACGAGCTCGGGCAGGCCGAGCGTGAGCTGGGCTTCCCGCTGCCACCCCTGCTGCGGCGCCTCTACCTGGAGGTGGCCGACGGCGGGTTCGGGCCCGACTACCAGCTGCTCTCCCTGCGCGAGGCCGTCGCGGCCCGCGAGGAGGAACGATGGCCGGCGGGCGTCCTGCCCGTGCTGGACTGGGGGTGCGGGATGTACGCGGCGATCGACTGCGAGCACGCGCGCGCCACGGTGCTGCTGTACGAGCCGAACGGGCTGAGCAGTGACGATGACGAGCATCTCGCCTGGTACGTCGACGCCGACGACCTGACCGGCTGGCTGGAGACCTGGCTGGCGGAGACGGGCTGGTACGAGGAGGACGCGGAGGAGACCGCCGAGATGCCGCACTGGACCCTCGCCCGGGAGCGCCTGACCCGGTAATCGCTACTCGCCGCCGCGAGCCAGGCCGCCACGCGTCGGGCCGTCGCGCGCCGGGGTGTCCGCGAAGCGGCCCAGCGTCTGAGCCGGTGAGCCGCTACTCGCCGCCACGCGCCAGGGTGCCATCGAAGCTGTCGCGCGCTGGGGTGCTCGCGAAGCCGTGGTGCATGATGCGGAGGAGTTCGCGTGCGTGTTCCGCGCCGGTGGCGGCGATGGCGGCGGCGCTGGTCAGGGTGAGCAGGTCGGTAGCGGTGAGGGCGGCGTTCACCTCGCCGGACCGCTGGGCTCGGGTGAGGAGCTTCTGGGCGGTCGCCCGCATGGAGCTGTGCCACCGGTCGAACAGCTCGGTGCGGCGCTCGGTGTCCGTTCCCGCCAGGGCCGGCGCGCGTTTGGTGGCGACGTGGGTGACGAAGGCGTCCAGCCAGGTGAACAGTGCCTGCGCCGCCGGTTCGGTACCGAGCAGTGTGGCGCCCTGCTCCTCCAGCGCGGTGACCTCGCTCGCGTACACCGCCACGATCAGGTCCTGACGGGTGGGGAAGTGGCGGTAGAGGGTCGCGTTGCCCACGCCCGCCCGGCGGGCCACCTCGTCCAGCGCGACGTCGGGCCCGCGCTCGTCGAAGAGCTCCCGCGCCGCCGCGAGCAGCGCCTGGGCACTCCTGGCCGCGTCCGCTCTGCGTGGCCGTCCGGCCGCCATCCGATGCTCCTCGGTTGCTAAATGGGGAGTTCCCCGTTTACCGTAGCGCATCATGACACTCACCTACGAGGACCGCGTCGCCATCACCGACCTGATCGCGATGCACGGGCACCTGTGCGACAGCGGAGAGCTCGATCGCCTGGACGAGGTGTTCACCGCCGACGTGCTCTATGACGTGACCGACTTCGGGCAGGAGGTCCTGAGAGGGGTGGCGGCCTGCGCCGACGCCGGGCGCGCGCTGGGGGAGCTGAACCCGGTCGGGCATCACGTCACGAACATCGTCCTGAACGAGGAGGCCGATGGGCGGGTGCGTGCTCGTTCCAAGGGCATCGGGGTCAACGCCGACGGCACCAGCGGGAGCGTCATCTACGAGGACACCGTCCTGCGGCTGGGCCAGGGCTGGCGGATCAGCCGCAGGAAGGTGATCGCGCGGCGCGTTCCTCTCGGCGGTTGACGCGAAATATCCGGACCTGACGCTGGTCCAGGGCTCCCATCCGGGTCGCTCGGTCGAGCCCCGGCTTCCGGCAGCGGAACCGTCAGGTTCGCAGGACGGCGGCGAGGTCGTTGAGGCTGGTGAGGGTGTCGGCCATCGTGTCCTGGTCGGCTTCGGTGAGGGGGATCTGCCGGGCCTTGGTGAGGAACTCACGGGCGGCGGGGTGGTCGTCGGCCCGGGCGGCCAGTTCGGCGCGGTAGGCCAGGGCTTCCAGGAGTTCCTTCGGCGTCGCGGTGTCCTGGTCGCGGCGCAGGGCGGTGTCCAGGATGCGGGCGGCCTGGTCGTGATTGCCGTGGGAGTCGCCCATGACCACGGCGTTGCGTATGGAGGCGGCCAGCTTGGTCAGCGGCGGGTCCGTGTCCGCGGCGCCGGTGTCGGCCTGGGCGGCCATGAATCTGATCCAGTTGCCGCCGGGGTCGATCACCGTGAATCCGGAATGGTTGTCGGCGTTCTTCCGCTTGCGCGGGCGGGTCATCCTGGGGATGCCGGAGACCAGCAGCTTGCCGTACGTCGCGCGCATCCCCTCGGCGAAGGCGCCGAACAGTTCCCCGGTGTCGGGCACCACCACGACGCAACTCCCGTAGGAGTCTTCCGGGATGAAGTCCGGCATGCCGAAGAATCCGATCTCGATGTCGTCGCGCTTCAGCGTCACGTACGGGTTCGGGCGGGTCTGACGGTAGGTCTTGGTGAAGCCCAGCATCTCGTAGAACTCGGCGATCTCGTCGATGGAACGGCAGGGCAGCAGCGGCACGGTCTTTTCACCGGTCATGCCGAGCACTCTACTAGACAAATTTGACTAATGACGGACCCGGGCGCGAGATGATGTTCCTTGTTCGTACCGTGACAAGGAGCATCATGTCGGTTCTCGAATTCCGGACCTACCGCCTCAAGCCCGGCACCCGTGCCGACTTCGTCCATGCGATGGCGACGCTGGCCGTACCTCTGCTGCGCCAGTACGGCATCGACGTCGTGGACAGCGGGGCGTCGCTGGTGGATGAGGACGGCCACGAGGAGGCCTACCTCATCCGGGCCTTCGCCTCGCTTGAGGCGCATCGCGAGCAGGAGGAGGAGTTCTACGGCAGTGACGCCTGGCTGAAGGGTCCCCGGGAGGAGATCGTCTCGCGGATCGAGAGCTACCACTCCATCGTGATCGAGGTGCCGGAGGAAGCCGTTGAGGCGTTGCGCCGTGGCGGTCAGCTCTTCAGGCGGTAGCGGATCGGCAGGTGCTTCAGGCCGCCCACGAAGGTGGTCGACATCCACTCGGGTGTTCCGGCGAGTTCGATCGAGGCGAGGCGGGGCAGGAGCTCGGCGAACAGGGCCCGGGTCTCCATGCGGGCCAGGGCCGCGCCGAGGCAGTAGTGGACGCCGAACCCGAAGGCGAGGTGCTTGTTGGGGTCGCGGCCGACGTCGAAGCGGAACGGGTCGGTGAAGACGTCCTCGTCGCGGTTGGCCGAGGGGTAGGACAGGAGCACCGACTCGCCCGCCTTGACAGCCACGCCGTTCACCCGGGTGTCGGCGGCGGCCGTGCGCATGAACTCCTTGACCGGCGTCACCCAGCGGATCATCTCCTCGACCGCGGCCGGCAGCAGGGCGGGATCGTCGCGCAGCCGGGCCAGCTCGGCGGGGTGCTCAATGAGCGCGTGCAGGCCGCCGCTGATCGTGGAGCTGGTGGTGTCGTGGCCGGCGGTGGCGATGATGACGTAGTAGGAGGCGGCGTCGTAGTCGGACAGGAGCTCGCCGTCGACGCGGGCGTTGGCGATGGCCGAGGCGAGGTCGTCGGTGGGGGTGTCCCTGCGCGCGGCGGTCAGGCCGTGGAAGTAGGTGAAGAAGTCGAGCAGCGTCGCCATGATGTCCTCAGTGGTGTCGCCCCGCTGGAACTCCTTGTCGGTGCCGCCGAACAACTGCTGGGTGAGCTTGAGCATCCGGGGGAAGTCCGACTCCGGCAGGCCGAGCAGCGAGAGGATCACATACAGCGGGTACTGCGTGGCGACCTGGGTGGCGAAGTCGCATTCTCCGCCGTACTCGCTCATCCGGTCCACGTACTGCCGGGCCAGCTCCCGCACCCGCTGCTCCATCGCGCGCATGGCCCTGGGCTTGAACCAGTCGGCGCCGATCGCGCGGGTCACCCGGTGCTGCGGGTCGTCCATGTGGATCAGCGTCCGCAGGGCGGTGCCCTCGGCCCGGCTCTGAGCCATCCGGGCGTCCGTCTCGGCCTTGGCCAGCACCGGCCGGGGCGCGTTGCGGAAGACGGGATGATTGCGTTCGATCTCCATGATGTCGGCGTGGCGGGTCACGGCCCAGAACGGCTGGTATCCCTCCGCCTCCACCCAGTGCACCGGATCGTCGCGGCGCAGCAGGCTGAGCGCCCGGTGCAGCCGGGCCTCGTCGGCGTAGGCCGACGGGTCGGCGAGGGTCAGTCCCGCCTCGGTCAGAGTCATCGTCATGGGGGAGATCCTTGGTGTGGGGCGGAAACGGCCTCACACTACGATCTTCCACCGGTACGCGCACGGGCAAGGCCGGCCCGGCCCCGGGAGGCCGGGCCGGTTCAGGTCAGATGGTGTCCTGCCAGGTGACGCCGCCCGCGCGGTAGCCGGCGACCCGGCTGTTCACCTCGGCGGGGGAGACGACCTCGTTCTTGGCGTGGTAGACCCAGTCGACCTGCTGGATCCAGGTGCGCATCGGCCCGGTCTGGCCGGCCGAGATGAACCACTCGTTGAAGTTGATCGACATAGGAGTCTCGGGATAGTACTTGCCGCCGTGCTCGGCGGCGAGCCGGCCGTCGATGTAGTAGCGGATCGTGCCGCCGGAGACCTGGACGACCAGGTCGTGCCAGCCGGCGTGGCTGGAGTTGACGAACGTCGAGGTGTTGTCGGCCAGCCACGGGTCGGGCTGGTAGGTCTCCCAGCTCGTCATGTACATGAGCGGGCCGGTCAGGCCCCACCCGCCGTTGGGCAGGTACTCGAAGTCCAGTTCGCCGTAGTCCGGGTCCATCGGCGCGTCCAGCGGGGTGATGGTGAAGAACGTCTGCACCGTCTCGTCCCCGTCGGCGCCCGTGGTGGGGGCGTCGCTGAACCTCACCCGGGCGGCGTAGGTGCCCTCGAAGAACTTGCGCTGGTGCAGCATCTCCGACTGGGTGACGTTCACGCCGTCGTTGGTCGCCTTCAGCTGCATCACCTTGGCGCCGTCGGCCGTCGGGAAGGTCACGTTCCCCTTCGGCCAGGTGGCTCCCGGCACGCCCGGCCCGCCGGGGTTGGTGCGGACCGTCCAGTTACGCGCGGCGATGAGCGGGTCGTCGGCGCTGGTGTACGCGAAGTCGTCGAACAGCACGCCCGCGGGCCCGGTCGTGGGCGGGTCGCCCCACAGCCGCGTGCCGGCCAGGTGGACGGTGGCCTTCGGCCAGTCGGTGTAGGCCGGCACGGCGCCGAAGGAGTAGTCGTCGCTCTGGCTGAACGACTGCCAGTCGGCCCGGTGGAAGCGCACCTCCAGCTGGGTCTGGGCGCCCGCGCCCAGCGTCCCGCCGCGGAAGCCCACCTCCAGGTAGCCGTTGCCGAACGTGCCGGTGACCTGCGAGCATCCTGCCCGCGCCCACGAGCAGGCGAAGACGTGGGGTCCCGAGCCGGTGAAGTAGTAGCGGATCTTCAGGTCGCGCAGCCGGAGCGTCGTCGTGCCCGTGTTGACGAGGTTGAACAGGGGCTCCGCCTGCGGTGCGGCGGGCTGGGGCGCGGTCGTGTAGTACTGCAGGCGCACCGCCGGAGCGGCCGTGGCCCGCGCGGGCACGGCCAGCGTGCCCAGCACGGCCAGGGCCACGAGTAAGTGCTTCATCATGGGGGGTTTCTCCTCACCTGTTGGTGCTAACGGACGGCTCCGGCGGTGAGGCCGGAGGTGATACGGCGCTGGAAGACCACGTACGCGGCCAGCACCGGCAGCATCGAGATCGTGAGCCCGGCGAACAGCCCGCTCCAGTCGCTGGCGTAGCCCTGCCGTACGGCCAGCACCGCCAGCCCCTGCGCCAGGACGAACTCGGACTCCTCCGGATTGAGCGCGAGCGGCAGCAGGTACTGGTTCCAGAGGCCGAGGAAGTTGAAGATGCCGACGCTGATGAGGCCGGGCTTGGCCATGGGCAGCATGACCCGGAAGAACACGCCGGAGTGGGAGCAGCCGTCGAGGAAGGCGGCTTCGGCGACGGAGGTGGGCAGCGTGCGGAAGAAGGAGGTCAGGAAGAAGACGGTGAACGGCAGCGCGTACGCGGTGTAGACGAGGATCAGCCCGAGCGGGGTGCCGAGCAGGCCCAGGGAGCGCACGACGAAGAAGAGCGGGACGAGGGCGAGGAAGAGGGGGAAGGCCATCCCGGCGATGAACAGGTAGTAGAGGAGCCGCGAACCGGGGAAGCGGTAACGGGCCAGGACGTAGGCCACCATCGCCCCGAACAACATGGTGAGAACCACCGCGCTCCCCACCACAACCGCCGAGTTCAGGAAATATCGGCCAATGGAGGCTTCTGTCCATGCCCGAACCCAGTTCTCCCCATGCAACCGGTCCGGCAGGCTCCACGGGCTGGTCAGGATGTCCCGGTCGGCCTTGAACGAGCTCATCACCGCCCACACCAGCGGCAGCGTGACGATGACGCCCCAGCCCACGAGGGCCAGGTGCAGCAACGAGCTCCACGGGCGCGGCCGCCGTACCCGATGAGAGAGGGTCATGCCATCTCCACCCGATCGCGGCGCGAACCACGCAGCACGAGCACGGCGAGCGCCAGGGTGAGGAAGAACAGCGCGACCCCGAGCGCGGAGGCGTAGCCGAACTTCCCGTAGGTGAAGGCGTTGCGGTACAGGGTGAGGCCGAGCACCTCGGTGGCGTTGTCGGGGCCGCCGGGACCGACGGTCATGATCTGCACGATGGCGAAGCCGTCGAGGGCGGCCATGCCCAGATAGATGAAGGCGACCTGGACGTTCTCCCAGACCAGCGGCAGTACGACGCGGGTCAGGCGGGTGAGCGCGGAGGCGCCGTCGATGGCGGCGGCCTCCAGGATCTCCCGGGGGATCGACTCCATCGCGGCGCAGAACAACACCACGTAGAAGCCGGCCGCGCTCCACACGACCACCGCCATGACCGCCCACAGCGCGAGCGACGGGTCGCCGAGCCAGGAGCGTCCCTCGATGCCCAGCAGGTTCAGGACCCCGTTGAGCAGCCCGGAGTTCGGGGTGTAGACGAACTGGAACAGGACCCCGACCACGGCGACCGACAGCAGTTGCGGGAAGAAGTAGACGACGCGGTAGACCCCCGCGCCCCGCCGGCGGCCGAGGCTGAGCGCCGCGGCCAGGAACAGCGCGAGCACCACGGTGGCGATCGGCACCACCAGCAGCATGAGAGCGTTGTTCTTCAGCGCCGCCAGCACCTGCGGATCGTCCAGCAGCCGGGCGAAGTTGTCCGCCCCGACGAACTCCGCCCGTGCCGAGACCCCGCGCCAGTCGGTCAGCGCCAGGTAGAACGCCTGCGCGTAGGGCGAGAGCACGAGCACCGCGTACAGCGTCAGCGGCAGGACGAGGAACCCCGCGATGAACGGCAGCCGGCGGTGCCTCATCGCTCGTACTTGGTGATCGAGGCGTCCGCGGCCACCTGGTCGGCGGCCTTCTGCACGCGATCCGTCCACTGCGCGGCGCTGACCCGGCCGTTGAGCAGCTCTCCCGTCGAGTCGTGTACGGCTTTCGCCAGCGGCGCGTACCAGCCGGGAAAGCGGTAGGACAGCACGTGCTCGCCCGCCGCCGCGACCAGTTCGCCCACCGACTTCAGCCCGCTGGACAGCGGGAGCCCCTCCAGCGCGTCCTTGCGCACCGGCATGGCGCTGGCGGTCGTGGCGAAGTTGGCCGCGCTCTCCTTCGCCAGCATGAGGCGCAGGAACTCCAGCCCGCCCGCGGTGTTCTTGCCCTGCGCGGGGACGATGAACGGCTCGCTGCCCGCGGCCTGGATGGCGGTGCCGGGCAGCTTGTCGCCGTCCGAGAGCCGGGGCGTGGGCCCGGCGACCATGTCGAAGCCGGCGGGGGTGACCTTGGCCTGTTCGGCCTCCAGCCAGGAGCCGCAGGGGAGGAAGACGGCCTTGCCCTGGCACCAGGCGGTCTGCGCCTCGGTGTGCGACAGCGCTTCCGAGCCCTTCATGATGTGCCCGCGCCCGGCCAGCTCGGCGAAGGCCTCGACGACGTCCTTGACGCTGCCGGCCCGCCAGGCGCCGGGCTCCAGGTTGTCGATGGCGGCGACCTGCTCCATGCCGCCGGCCTTGGCGACCATGGTGAGCAGCGGGTCGTTCATGTACTCGGGGTACTTGCCCTGATAGGTCCAGGGGGCCAGGCCCGCCTTCTTGATCTCGTCGCCGAGCGTCAGCATCTCGGCCCAGGTCGCCGGGTAGGTCCAGCCGTGCTTGGCGAACAGTGAGGAGCTGTACCACAGGCCCCAGACGGTATAGGCGTAGTTGAGCACGTACGGCACGCCGCCGAAGCTGCCCGCCTCGACGATGCCGGGCACCAGGGTGTCGCGCACCTTGACGGCCGGATCGTCGGCCGAGGGCGCGTCGAGTAACTTCTCCAGCGACAGAAGCTGCTTGTCGGCGACGAGCGAGGCGACGTCCAGCGCGCCGGCGCCGGAGTTGTCGATCACGTCGGGCGGGTCGCCGGCCACCATGCGCGGCTGCATGGCCTGGCCGACGCCCTGGATGCCGGCGTGCGTGATCTTCGCCCCTGGATGGCGCTTGGTGTAGAGCGACTCGGCGAACTTCGCCCAGTCGTCGCCGAATCCGCCCTTGAAGATGACGACGTCCAGCGGGTCCTTGGCGGCGACGCCGAGCGGGTTGGCGGCGCTGGTGGGCCCGGCGGCGGCCGGGGCGGAGGCCACGGGCGCGCCGCCGCCGGTGGCGCAGGCGGCGACGACCGGGGTGAGGGCGAGCAGGCCGAGGAATCCGCGGCGCGTGGGGGTGTTTTCAGGCATGACGAAGACAGCTTTCGGCTAAGAGACTGGTCCTTGTGCTGGGGGTTGCGAGGGAGTTCAGGAGCCGCGGCGGATCCGGCCCGCGTAGAGCGCTTCGAGGCGCAGGTTGTGCTCGTCGCCCTCCGGCACGTTGGCCGACAGGTAGATCGGCGGGGCCTTGCCCGCCTCCAGCTGGTCGCGGACGACCCGCGTGACGACGAGCTGGGCGAGCAGGGCCGAGGTGATCGTGGAGACCGCGCCGACCGCGCCGCCGTCCGGAAGGGGGAGTACGGCGTCGCCGTACGGTGCCATGTTGTCGAGCACCACGTCGGCCAGGTCGCACAACCGGGCGCCCGAGGGATGGCGGGAGGCGACGGCGGTGCTGTGGGCCAGGGAGGTGATGGCGATCAGGTCGTGACCGCGCTTCTTGACGGCCTGGGCCAGCTCCACCACGACGCCGTTGACGCCGGAGTTGGAGATGACCACGAACAGGTCCGGCTCGCCGATCGGGGCGGCGGCCAGGATGCGGTGCGCGACCTCGGGGTCGCGTTCGAGGTCGTAGCGGGTGAGTTCGGCGCGGTCGGCTCCGCCGTACAGGACGATGTCGCGCAGGGCGAGCCGGTTGGTGGGCACGAGGCCGCCCGCGCGGCCGGCGATCTCCATGGCGACCGCTTCCGAGTGGCCGGAGCCGAAGGCCTGGATCACGCCCCCGTTGTCGAGACATCTGCCGATAAGGCGGGCGGCTTGCCCGATCTCGCCGGCGTGGGTCCGCGGAATGGTCCTGACCAGGTCGGCCACATGGTCTGCGTAGGTGTCGGGGTTCATTGCCCTCCGTCTAGGCGGTGTCCGGTGACGGCGCGTACCGTCAGGTCGAACGCCTCCTTGGTGCGCTCGTAGGTGCGCTGCGCGACCGCGACGTAGACCACGTCGAGGACGAGCAGCTGGGAGTGGATCGCGGCGAACCCGTCGCTGCGGAAGGTCGTCTCCCGCGCCGCCGTCGTGAGGACCAGTTCGGCCACCTCGGCCAGCGGGGAGCTCGGATGCGAGGTGACCGCCACGGTGATCGCGCCGTGGCTCGCCGCCTCGGCGAGCACCTCGATGACCTCCCTGGTCCTGCCGCTGTGCGAGATGCCGATCGCCACGTCGCCGTCGCCCAGCAGCGCGGCGTCGGTCAGCGCGCTGTGCGCGTCCGACCTGCTCCAGGTGGGGACGCGGATGCGCTGGAGGCGGTACTCCATCTCACCGGCGACCGCCGCGCTGCTGGCCACGCCGAACAGCAGCACCCGGCCGGCGTTCTTGATGACGTTCGCCACCTTCTCCACCGTGGCCAGGTCGAGCTGGGCGGCGGTCTCCTGGATCAGCCGGATGTCGCTGTTGGAGACCACGCCCAGCACCTTGTCCAGGCCGTCGGCGGGCAGGATCTCCTGCCCTATGTCGGTGTCCCAATGCTGCTGGGCGGCCCGGCCGGTCTGGCTGGCGATCGTGACCCGGAGTTCGGCGTAGCCGCTGAAGCCCAGCGCCCGGCAGAACCGGGTGATCGTGGCCGTGGACGTGCCGCTGCGCTCGGCCAGATCCACGATGGTCATCCTGGCTGTCTCCGCCGGGTCGTCCAGGATCACCTCCGCGACCTTGCGCAGCGCTTCGGGCATCTCGCCCTGCTCGGCCCGGATCCGGGGCAGTAGTTCCACGTCGTCCTCCTTGATGGTGAAAATTATGCTCACCATCTGGTGTCGTCAAGGGTTTAGGCCGATAATTCTTGACATGAGTTTAGTTCTCGGCGTGGACGCCGGAGGGACGTCGTCGCGCGCGGTCGTCGCCACCCTGGACGGGCAGGTGCTGGGGCGGGGGCGGGCCGGATGCGGCAACCCGGCCGCCTGCCCGCCCGGAGAGGCTTTTCGCCAGGTGGGCAAGGCCATCGAGGAGGCGTTGGCGACGGCCGGGCCCGGCGGGGTCCGGGCGGCGGTGATCGGTCTGGCGGGCATCGAGGGGCTGCCCGAGGGGCTTGCCGCGCACTTCCCGGTGGCGCCGCGGGTGGTCGGGGACGTGGTCGTGGCCTTCGCCGCGGGCACACCCGCGGCCTCCGGAACCGTGCTGATCTCCGGCACGGGGGCGATCGCGGCGAAAATTATTGACCACGAGATCGCGGCGACGGCCGACGGGCACGGCTGGCAGCTCGGGGACGAGGGCTCCGGGTTCTGGATCGGGCGGCAGGCGGCCCGCTCGGCCGTCCGCGGGACACCGGGCCCGCTCACCGCGTCGGTGCTCGGGCACCTTGGCGTCCGCGAGCCGGAGATGGTGGCGGTGGCCGTCCAGGCGGCCGCGCCGCTGGCGCTGGCCGAACTGGCGCCCCTGGTCAGCCGGGCGGCCGGTGAGGGCGATCCGGCGGCGGTGAAGATCGTCGAGCGGGCGGCCGGGTTGCTGGTGCGGACCTTCCGCGAGGTGCACGTGCCCGGCACGCCCGTGGTGCTGGCCGGGAGCGTGCTGACGAGCGAGGGTCCGGTACGGCGGGCCGTACGGGATCTGCTGCCGGACTGCGCGCCGCTGGTCGCCGGGCGGGGCGAGGACGCCGCGGCCTGGCTGGCGGCACGCGCACTCGCACCCGCAACACCCCACCGGGACTTCCTCCCATAATGACCCCCACGCACCCTGCGGCCCGCCCCGGCAGGACCGCGTGGGGCGGCTGGCCCATGTGGAGCGGTATCGGCGTCCACGGGTCGGGGACCTCCTCGGCGTGGAGGCCGGCCGAAGGGCGTGGGGCCGGCCGAAGGGCGTGGGGGCCGGTCGAAGGAGATGTCAGCGGCTCGCCACGGTCCTGAAGTGGGCCAGGCAGGCGGCCAGGGCCAGTTCGAAGGCGTCGTCGGCGCGCGACGGCGGGGCGGCGGCCATCGCCTGGGACAGGGCGGGGGCGTCGTTCTGGCCGGACAGGTCCCAGATCGGGTCCGGCGCGGCCAGGTCGAGAGCCGAGCCGAAGATCAGGTTCTCCACCGCGGTGATCATGGTCAGGACGTCCCGGAGGGCGAACCCGGCCTCGTTCAGCATCCGTACGGCCTGCTCGTACTGCCCCAGCACCCGCGGCGTCCGCACCGGCGTCGCCAGAAGCAGCGGGATGGCGCGCGGGTGCGCGGCGAAGGCGGCGCGGTAGGAACGCGCCCAGCCGGCCAGCGCCTTGTCCCAGGGCGGGACGTCGAGCATGGAGGAGTCGATCCGGTAGGAGACGTGCTCGCGGATCAGCTCGATGACGCCCTCGCGCCCGTCGACGTGGTGGTAGAGCGAGCCGGTCTGCACGCCGAGCCGCCGCGCGATCTGCGGCAGGCTGACCTCGCCCTGCTCGTCGACCAGGGCCAGCGCGGCGGTGGTGATGCGTTCGCGGTCAAGGAGTGGTGTCCGAGGCCGGCCCATGTGTCGTTCTCCCCGTTACGTCTTCTCAAGCGTGCCCTCAGAGGCTACATTGCCAAAATCAAAACGCTTTAGGTTTTTGGTGCTGGTGCCTAGAAGGGCGTAACCGCCATGCCTCTCAGATCCGACTCGCTCGGCAGCGTCGACATCTCCTTCTTCGTCATCTCCGCCGCCGCGCCGCTCACCGTCATGGCGGGGGTCTCGCCCATCGCGATCATGCTCGGCGGCATCGGGGCTCCCGCCGGCTACCTGGTCGCGGGTCTCGTCCTGGCGATCTTCGCGATCGGCTTCACCACGATGAGCAGGCACGTACGCGGCGGCGGCGCCTTCTACGCGTTCATCACCCACGGGCTGGGCCGCCCGGCCGGAGCCGGCGGCGCGCTGGTGGCCATGGTCGGCTACAACGCCATGGAGATCGGCGTGTACGGCCTGCTCGGCAGCGCCACCGCCGGCACGCTGAAGAGCCTGCTGGGCATCGACGTGCCCTGGGTCGTCATCGCCGTGGCCGGGCTGCTGATCACCTACTACGGCGGCTACCGCTCGATCACCTTCGGCGCCAAGGTCCTGGGCGTCCTGCTCGTCGCCGAGACCGCGATCCTGCTGCTCCTGGCCGGCGGGGTGCTGCTGAAGGGCACGCTGAGCCTGGACTCCTTCGCCCCGGTCAACGTGACGGCGCCGGGCATGATCGCCGTCCTGGCGTTCGCGTTCGGCGCGTTCACCGGGTTCGAGTCGACCGTGATCTACCGGCGCGAGGCCCGCGACCCCGGCCGCACGATCCCGCGCGCCACCTACGTCGCGCTGGCCTTCCTCGGCTTCTTCTACGCGTTCATCGTCTGGATCGTGATCCAGGCCTTCGGCGGCGCCGCCATCGTGAAGGCCGCCGCGGACGACCCGGCCGGGCTCTTCTTCGGCGCGATCACCGCCTACGTGGGCGGCTGGGCCGCCGACCTCATGCACATCCTGATCGTGACCAGCATCTTCGCCTCGCTGCTCGCCTTCCACAACGCGATCAACCGCTACACCCTGTCGCTGGCCGAGGAGCGGGTGCTCCCGTCCGTGCTCGGCCGGATCCATCCCCGCCACCAGTCCCCGTACGTCGCGGGCATCGCCCAGACCGCGCTCGGCCTGGTCGTCGTGCTCGCCTTCTGGCTGGCCGGCGCCGACCCGTACACCCACCTGCTGCTCTGGGTGAACACGCTGGGCATGATGAGCCTGGTGACGCTGATGCTGCTGGCGGCCATCGCCGTACCGTTCTACTTCGGCAGGGACCGGCGGGGGGAGGGCCTCGTGCGCACGCTCGTCGCGCCCGTCGCCGCCGCGGTCCTGCTCGCCGGGGCGCTCGGCCTGATCGTCACCAAGATCTCCCTGTTCACCGGCGGCGCCGTCGCGGTGAACACGGTCATCCTCACCCTCATCCCCGCGGTCTTCGCCATCGGAACAGGGCTGGCGCTCTGGCTCAGAAGGCACCGCGCGGAGGTCTACCAGAACTTCGGGAGTGAACCGTGCCCACAGCCGACCTCGTCCTGATCGGCGCCCGCGTCCGTACCCTCGACCCGGCCCGGCCGCGCGCCACCGCGCTCGCCGTCAAGGGCGGCCTGATCGCCGCCGTCGGCGACGACAGCGACGCGCGGGACTGGCGGGGGAACGGCACCCGCGTCGTGGACCTGGCGGGAGCGACCCTGGTGCCCGGCCTGACCGACGCGCACGCCCATCCGCTGTGGGGCCTGGACCTGGCCACCGGCACCGATCTGTCCGGAGTCACCGACCTCGGCGGGCTGCGCGCCGCCCTCCGCGCGGCGCCGCGGGTGGACGGGTGGGTGCTCGGCTACGGGCTCGACCACAACGTGTTCGGCGGCCGGGCGCTCCACCACGACCTGATCGAGGAGGCGGTGTCCGGCGCCCCCGCGCACCTGCGGCTCTACGACGCGCACTCCGTCCTGGTCAGCGGGGCCGCGCTGGAGCGGGCGGGCATCGACGGGCCGCGTGTGTTCGCCCAGCGCGCCGCCGTGGTCTGCGACGCCGGCGGCCGCCCGACCGGCCATCTCGTGGAACACGCCGCGATGGATCTGATGAAGCCGCTGCTGCCCGTCACGCCGCCGGCCGTACGGGCGGAACGCCTGCTGGAACTCCTGTCCGGCATGGCCGCGACCGGCCTGACCGGCGCCCACGTCATGGACGTGGGCGCCGACGAC
>NZ_JBHYJD010000072.1:0-43475 GCF_042740555.1 Nonomuraea sp. NPDC059007
CCGAAGCCGATGACGACCACGCCCACCACGACCGGCTGGATGCCGAGCCGTTCGGCCAGTCTGCCGGAGCCGAGCACCAGATGGTCGGCGGCGAACGCGAGCACGACGAGGCCGAGGACGCTCAGTAAGGCGAGGAGGAGCAAGGTCAGTCTCCGATCAGGTCGCGACGGCGGAAGGCGGTGACTGCGGCTGCGCAGAGAGCCACGGCGAGCGCGGTGAGCCAGATCGGGGGAACGGCGTCGGCCTCTGCGCCGGGTGCCTTCGGCAGGTGGGCGTTGGGGGACAGGCTTTGCGTCCACGTGGGTAGCTGGAGCACCTCGCCGAGTTGGCCCAGGAGGGCGAAGGCGACGAGCGCGGCCCAGGTGAGTGCGGTCAGCCGGGGGAGCAGGCCGTACAGGAGCATGGCCAGTCCGGCCGTCACCCACACGGCGAAGCCGCCCGCGACCAGGCCCATGATTGCGAACACGGTGGCCAGGAAGGTATCGGTCAGCACGCCTTCGCCGCCGAGCCGGTCGAGGACGGCGGCGAGTTGCAGGCCGAGCAGGATGCGTAGCGCGGTGGTCTTCCAGCGCCGATGGGGCCGAGGAAGCCGTGGACCTCTCCGGTCCGTACGGTCAGGCCGAGGCCGTCCAGCGCACGGACGGAGCCGAACGACTTGATCAGGCCATCGATGAGTACGGCAGGCACAGGCGCCTCCGGCGGTCGGATCCGATGTGACGTTGCCGACCAGGCTTCCCGGCGCTCCACTCACGACGTTAACAGCGTCCGATCCGCCGCACCAGACGGACCTTGACGCGAATCAGACAGCGGCGTTTCGTCCTCCGCGCTTTGTGCTGGCTCGGTCCGGGTCGTGAAGGGCACAGCCTCGGTCTGTTCGAGGGGGACCGGTTCAGCTGTGCTCTGTGGTGTAGCGCTCGCGCCACCTGTCGATGAGGGGAATCACGTGGTTGGTCATGTAGGAGTAGATATCCTGCATTTCGTGGAGGCGGCGGCCGGTGGTGCCGTCCTGGCCCGCGATGGCGATGCCTTCGCTCGCGACATCGCCATGACCTTCAGCATCGCGTTCTGCTGTGACATCAGGCTCGCCCAGGCGCCCTGGCGGAAGCGGTAGTGGTCGCGGCGGCTGCCGGGGGCGGGGACGCGCTCGACGAGGCCGATCGGGATGAGCCGTTTGACGGCGGTGGAGAAGGCGCCGGAGCTGATCGACAGCCGTTCGCACAGGTCGGCGGCGGTCATGGAGTCCTGCTCGGTGTACAGCAGGGCGGTCATGACGCGCGCCGTCGTCTTCTGCATGCCGCCCTGGGCCAACGTCAGCGCCAGCTTCTCGGCCGCCTCGCGCAGTTGCTCGTCCCTGCTCACCTAGCGACGATTACCAGCTCTTCGAATGTTTACAGATCTCTGAAAGTTCTATACAAAAGAAGAATGATGAAAGACGTTGTCGCCGGCGCTCACGGCATGAGCGGCGAAACCTGGAAGCGGCACGCGAACCCGTGGAGCGTGTGGACCCGCTTCGCCGCGATCCCCTTCTTCGAGCTGGCCATCTGGAGCCGCGAATGGATCGGCTGGTGGTCGCTGGCCGGGCTGGCTGTGGTTTTGGCCTGGCTGTTCTGGTTCAACGTGCGGATCTTCGGCCCCGTGGGCCCGGACAGCTGGGCGGCCCGCGGCATCTACGGCGAGCAGCTCCACGTCGAAGGCAAGCTGCCCGGCGAACACCAGGTCGTGCTGAGACTGCTGATCGTCGCCGGGCTCGTCGGGTTCGTCCTGATCGCCTGGGGGCTCATCGCCTTGCAGATCTGGCCGCTCGTGCTGGGCACCGTCCTGCTCGTACTCGCCCAGTTGTGGCGGATCGACCGCTACGGCCTGCTGTACGGCCGGCGGGAGAACGAGGGCAGCTGAGCGAGCCGTACGGCCAGAACGGTGATCCAGCAGAACCCCACCACCAGCGACAGGTGCTCAAGCAGGCCGGCGGGCGCCGGTCGCCACAGGCCGAGCGTGTCGAGCCGGTAGGCGATGCCGGCGGCGAAGGCGAACGCGATGACCAAGGCGCCGGAAATCCGCATGAAGCGGCCGGTTCCGGGCAACTGTCGGGCCAGTGCGAACGCGCCGCCGGCGAGCCCCGCGAACAGGGCGAGCCCGGCGACCTGGTGAACGCGCCCGGCCGTGGTGAGACCTTCCGGCAGACCGGGCGGGTAGCCGAGCGCGGGGTCGGTGGGCACCAGCCCGCCGACCGCGAGCCCCACGGCCGCGATCGCCAGGAACGCCGGTCCCCAGGCGGCTCCGCGCCCGCCGGGCGGCAGGGTACGGCGCAGCCCGAGCGCGAACAGGCCGAGCAGCACGGCGGCGAGCAGGAAGTTGCCGGTCTGCAGCCAGGCCCGTTCACCGGTGCCGAGCTGGCTGGCCCCGTGATGCCACAGGCTGTATCCGGGCCGGGTGGCGCCGTCGATCCACAACACGGCCAGGAACACCGGTCCGGCGACGAGACCGCAACGCAGCAACGACATGGGGAAGACCTCCCGTTTCTCCGCACGCACATCCGCGTCGCGGGCCGACCAGACTTCCCGGCTCACCTCTTGCTGGATACACAGAATTTAACCCATACTAAAACTCATGAAAAGAGAGGAAGACGAGAAGCTGCTGGAGTGGGCCGAGCAGGTGGCCATGTACCTGGCCCGCGACGGCGTGCCGCCCATCGCCGGGCGCATCCTCGGCTGGCTCATGGTGTGCGACCCGGCCGAGCAGTCCGCCGCGCAGATCAGCGCCGCCATCGGCGCCAGCCGCGCCTCCCTCACCCTCAACCTGCGGCTGCTGACCGGCATGAGCTTCCTGTCCTGGCGCACCCGGCCGGGTGATCGAACCATGTACTACCGGATGGCCGACGACGCCTGGCACGCCGTGGTCCGCAAGCAGATCGCCGGGATCACCGCCTTCCTCGACATCACCCATCGCGGCCTCGACCTGGTCGGCCCGGACGGCGAGCGAGCCGCCCGTATCCGTCAGGCACAGGCCACCTTCACCTGGATGGCCGAGGTGTTCGACAACGCCCCGCCCCTGGACGAGTCGTGACCGGCCGCGCCATCGTGATCGGTGCCGGCATCGGCGGCCTGGCCGCCGCCCTGGCCCTGCGCCGCATCGGCTGGCAGGCCACCGTGCTCGAACGCGCACCCGAGCTGGGCGAGATCGGCGCGGGCATGTCTCAGGCTCCCAACGCCCTGCGCGCCCTCGACGAGCTCGGCGTCGGCGAGCAGGCCCGCCAGGTGGGCGTGTCCACGTTCGCCACCGCCAACCTGCGCACCCCCAACGGCCGCCACCTGCAGCGTGCCCACCCCGGCGACGTGTCGGCGCTGCTCGCCTTCCACCGCGCCGACCTGCACCGCCTCATGATGGAGGCGCTACCCGCCGACTGGATCCGCACGGGCACCGAGGCCACCGTCATCAGCCAGGACCGTGACGGCGTCGCCGTCGGGGAGCTGAGCGCCGATCTGGTCATCGCCGCCGACGGCACCGGCAGTACGGCACGGCGCCTGCTCTGGCCCGATCATCCCGCACCTCGCTTTCTCGGCCGGACCGCCTGGCTGGGCGTCGCCCCGTTCGCCGGGCTGCCGGGCAGCATGACGCTGGGACCCGGCGCCTACTTCCTCATCCATCCCCTGTCCCGCGGCCGCGCGTACTGGGCCCTGGTGACCACAGCTGATCGGCCCGGCATCCGCTACGCCGAGGAGAAGGCTGAGGCGGCCCGCCGTACCCAGGACTGGCATGACCCGATCCCCGGCCTGATCGACGCCACCCCAGCCGAAGCGGTGATCCACATCGACATCCGCGACCTCGGCCCCCTGCCCACCTACGTCAATGGCCGCGTCGCGCTCCTGGGCGACGCCGCGCACGCGATGAGCCCCGACCGCGGCCAAGGCGCCGGCCAGTCGATCGAGGACGCCGTCGTCCTGGCCGCCGCCCTCGCCACCGAGCCCACCGTTCAGACGGCGTTGCGCCGCTACGACGCTGATCGCCGCCCCCGCACCCAAGCCACCGCACGCGCTGCCCGGGCGGACGGCCGCCGCGCCACCTCCCGCGCCGCCCACCGGGCCCTGACCACCATGATCCGCCTCACTCCCGCAGCCCTGTGGCGTCGCGGCATCGCCCCAGATGCCAATCCCACCTGGCGCTGGCGCCCACCTCGGCTCGGCTGATCCCGTGAAGGCAGGCGCTCTCAGGTGCCGTTGAGGGCGACATCGACGCAGCCGTCGACGAAGGTGTCGTCGACCTCGAAGCCGGGGCCGAACACGCTGAACCAGATCGGGCCGACGATCCGGGTGATGAGCGTGTCGGCGTCCACCGTCGCAGGCAGTTCGCCGCGGCTGACCGCCCGCTCCAGGATGGGCCGCACGGCGGCGTATCGGTGCCGCCAGTAGTGGTGGCCGACCTCGGCCATGGCGTCGTGATGACGGCCGGCGGCAAGAGCCGCCATCAGCGTACGGCTGGCCGGGTGCACGATGACGTCGCGCACCTGCCGGGCCAGCGCCACCAGGTCACCTCGCAGCTGTCCGGTGTCGGGCACCGTGATCCGGCCGCCGGTCAGGCTCGCCAGCGCGTCGGCCAGGAGCGCCTCACGCGTGCCCCACCGCCGGTAGATGGTCGACTTGTGCACCCCGGCCCGGGCCGCGATGTCCTCGATCGTCAAAGCGGCCAGCCCGCGATCGGTCAGGGCCGCGACGGTGGCCAGGTGCACCGCCTGCGTGACGCGCGCGCTGCGCCCGCCGACCCGGCGCTGTGGAGGTGAGGCTTCCATGCGGCCACACCTTAATGCGACGGTTCGTTGCATGCAACGAACCGTCGCATTAACCTGGAAGCTCTTACCTGTGGAGGCATGATGGACGTCATCATCGTGGGCGCGGGGCCGGCCGGGGCAACACTGGCCCTGCTGCTGGCTCGCCACGGAGCGCGGGTACGGCTGGCCGAACGCGAACCCTCGGCAGGCGGCGTCTTCCGCGGCGAGGGCCTGATGCCGCTGGGCCTGGACGCCCTGCGGCAGGCGGGGCTCGGCGACCTGGTCACCCGCATCCCGCAGCGCACCGTCGAACGGTGGCGGATCTGGATCGACGGCCACGAAGTCCTGACCATCCCCGAGCCGGTCACCCAGCTCGGCGACCTGGCCTTCCGCGTCGCCTCGCCGGCCGCCCTCCTCGACGGGATCATCGATCAGGCGCGCGCCTACCCGGGCTTCGCCTTCCACCCCGCCACCCGGTTCGCCGACGTGCTGGGCGACGGCCGCGGCCGCGTCACCGGCGCGCGCATGGTCACCACCGACGGCGCTCAGGACTGGGACGCCGACCTGGTCATCGGCTGCGACGGCCGGGGGTCGTCGGTGCGCACCAAGAGCGGCCTGGACCTGGAACGCGCCCCCGAGTCCTACGACGTGCTGTGGTTCAAAGCGCCCCCGCCGGTCCCCGCGCGGGATGGCTGCGACTTCCACATCATGGTCCGTTCCGGCCACCATCCGCTCGTCGCCTACACCTCCTGGGACGATCTGCTGCAGTGTGGCCTGATCATGCCCAAGGACGGCCTCGCCGCCCTCAGAGGCGATGACTGGCCGGACATCGCCATCGCCTCCGCGCCCGATGAGCTCGCCCGTCACCTGCTGGCCCACCGGCAACAGCTGGAAGGACCGGTCCGGCTGAACGTCCTCGTCGGCCGCGCCGCCTCCTGGAGCACACCCGGCGTGCTGCTGCTCGGGGACGCCGCCCACCCCATGTCCCCGGTCCGCGCCCAGGGCATCAACCTGGCACTACGCGACGCGATCGTGACGGCCAACCACCTGGTTCCGCTCGCCTCCGGCGCCTCGCCCGACCCGGCCGCGATCGATACGGCATGCCACGCCGTACAAGCCGAGCGCGAGCCCGAGATCACCCGCGCGCAGCAGCTTCAACGCCGCGAGGCACGCGGACAGGGCGACGCCCGATCGGCCAGTTGGCGCTATCGCCTGGCCAAGCGTGGCGCCGCTTTCCTGGGCGGCTACCCCTGGGCCCAGCGCGCCTGGCTGAACCGCCAGCACGAACTCCGCTTCGGCTCCACACCCGTCACCCTGAACAGCCCCACCGGCTGATCGTCTCCCTTCACACGCGGAGGGGTCCTACTCGTCCACAGTGAAACCGTCGAGTAGGGCTCGCGCGCCGGCCAGCAGTTCGTCCGCCGAGGCTCCGGCGCGCGAGCGCAGGTTGACCGCGTAGGCCAGCAGGGTCAGCGCCTCCGCCGCGGCGTCCAGGTTCAGCCCGGGCCGCACCCTGCCGCCGTCGTGTGCGGCCTGCAACTGGGCGCGCATGGCCGTCCGCAGCGCGTCGTGATGCTCGTGGAGGACCTGCCGGACCTCGGGTGAGGCGCCGCTCGCCGCCGCGTGCGTGTTGGTGATCAGGCAGCCCCAGCGTGCGTGCTCACCCGAACACCGCGCCGCCGTTCCCCTCGCGCCGCTGGCCATCGGGGCGGTCCTGATGGTGATGGTGTACGCGGGCGGCCACGTCTCGGGCGCGCACTACAACCCGGCCGTGACGCTGGCCGTACTGTTGCGCGGCCGGATCACCCTGGCCGACGCCGTGCCCTACTGGATCGCCCAGCTCGCGGCCGCGGTGGCGGCGGCATTCGCGGCAACGTTCGTGGCCGGGCCCGCCCAGGTCCAGGCGCTCTCGCCCTCGGGGCGGGCGATCGGCGCGGCGCTGTTCACCTTCGCGCTGGCCTACGTGGTGCTCAACGCCGCCACCAGCAAGGACCACCCCGGCAACAGTTTCTACGGCCTGGCCATCGGGTTCACCGTCGCGGCCGGGGCGTTCGCGGTGGGTGGCGTGTCCGGCGCGGTGTTCAACCCGGCCGTCGCCGTGGGGGCGGCCAGCATGGGACTGCTGGACTGGTCCAAGATCTGGCTCTGGCTCGCCGCCGACCTCGTGGGCGGCGCGCTGGCCGGTGCCGCGTTCCTGGCTCTCAACCCCGACGACCGCTCCCCGACGGAAGCCGCTCATGATCCCACCGCGTGAGTCACCGCAGCCGCCCGCGTCCGACGCGACATCGCCGCCCTGTCCCAGAACTGCACCCTCGATGGCGACCTGACCACCTGGGAGAACCTGCGCCTGCACGCCCGCCTGCACGGCCTTACCACCTAAGACGCCCGAACCCGCGCCCGCGACCTGCTCGACCGGTGGAACCACCTGGTGCGCACCTTCTCCGGCGGCATGAAACGCCACCTGCAGATCGTCCGCAGCCTCCTGCACCACCCGAAGCTGCTGTTCCTGGACGAACCCACCGCCGGGCTGGAGCCCCGCTCCCGCGACCAGATCTGGACCCACCTGCACCAGCAACAAGGCCTGACCGTGTTCCTGACCACGCACTACCTGCACGAGGCCGAGCACTGCGACCGCATCGCCCTCATCGACCGCGGCCGCCTCATCGCCTGCGACACCCCCGCCGCGCTCAAAGCCTGCATCGGCCACGACCGCATCCACCTGCGTACCAGCGACGACCACAGCGCCGCCCCCTGCCTGCGCGACACCTTCGCCCTCCCCGTCACTCCCCGGCCGGACGGGCTGACCTTCACCGTCACCGACGGCGCCGCGTTCGGCCCCCGCCTGTGCGCCGCCCTGACCGTCGAATCGAATCGGTCAGCTTCACCCGCCCCACCCTTGACGAGGTGTTCCTGACCCTGACCGGCCACACCGTCGACCACCCGCCACCCGCCACGGCAGGGCAGGCAACGGCATGCCCATGACCAGCCTCCCCACCCTCGCCACCCGAGCCCTCGGCGCCCAAGCCGCGGCAGAGATCGGCGCCGCCGCCGCCATCTTCCAGCGCGAGATGCTGCTGTTCACCCGCGAACGGCTACGCCTGGCCCTGCTCCTGGTGCAGCCGGTCCTGCTCCTGACAGTGATGGGCGTCGGCCTCACCAACGTCATCCCCAGCGACCGCATCGGCGGGCAGTACCTGCTCTTCCTGTTCCCCGGAGTCCTGGTGATGACCGTCGTCACCCCGCCTTCACGGTCGGCTCCTCGCTCGTCGCCGACCGCCAGCGCGGCATCCTGCACGAGATGCTGCTGGCCCCCATCCGCCGGGAAAGCCTGCTGATCGGCAAATGCCTCGGCGCCACAGCCGTGGCCACCTGCCAAGCCACGTTGCTGCTCATCCTCGCCGGACTGTTCGGCATCCCCTACCAGCCGATCACCTTCGCCCTGGTGGTACTCCAACTGGCCATCACCGCGCTCGCCATGGCCGGCCTCGGCGCCCTGCTCGCCGTCAGCATCCGCACCACCCAGACCTTCCACGCCGTCACCGGCCTCATCTCCCTGCCCCTGCTGTTCCTGTCCGGCGCCATGTTCCCGCTCACCGGCCTGCCCGCCTGGCTGGCCGCCGCCACCACGCTCAGCCCTGTCAGCTACGCCGTCGACGCGATCCGCCACACCCTCGCCACAGCACTACCCGGCCGCCAGCTATCTTCGCCGGGCCCACCTGGGCGGACTGGCGGCCTCCAGCCCTGCTGGAGACCACCCTCCTCGCCGCCCTCGGCATGCTCCTGCTCCTGCTCGCCGCCCGCCGCTTCACCCGCCGCGGCCGCGTCGGGGGTTGAATGCTCTTGCCTCTGGTTCAGCAGTACTGGTAGAGAGTCGACGCCGTATACGGCTGAGGCTTTCAGGAAGGGAATCTGTCCGGGTTCGACCGCGAGCCGCAGATGCGGGAATCGGGAGATCAGTGCGGGCAGGGCGGTGCGGAGTTGCATGCGGGCCAGTTCGGCGCCGATGCAGCGGTGGATGCCGTGGCCGAAGGCCAGATGTGAGGTGGGTTTGCGGGTGGGGTCGAAGCGCTCCACGCTCTCGCCCAGTGCCGGATCCCGGTTGGCGCCGCTCAGCGAGCACAGCATGACATCGCCGGCAGCGACCTGTACCCCGCCGATCCGCATATCTTGTGTGGCGAATCGGGGAAAGGCCACCTGTGCCACCGACAGGTAGCGCAGGAGTTCCTCGACGAACGGGCCGATGGCGGCGTGATCATCGCGGATCAGTCGGACGTGCTGCGGATTCTGCGCAAGGATCATCGCGCCGAGAGCCAGCGTGCTCGCGGGAGGATCTATCCCACCCGTCAGCACACCGTCAGCGAGCCCAGCCAGTTCTTGGTCGTCGATCTGGTCGCCGTGTTCTTTGATCAGCATGCCGATCAGCCCGTCATCCGGGCATGTCCGCTGCTTGTTGACGACGTCCAGCATGGCGGACATTGATTGCGATATCGCGCCCAAAGATGCGTGCGGACCCTCGAAGAGGTCGAACCGTGCCTGGCTCAGCCGCTGGATGTCAGCGCGGTCCTCATACGGCACGCCCAGCAGTTCGCAGATCGTCAGCGTGGGAATCGGCAGGGCGAACGACCTCCACAGGTCGACCGGCTCGTCAGCGCGTTCCATGAGATCAAGGTGTTCGGCCACGATGGACGTGATCCGGGGAGCGAGCCTGGCCAACCGCCGCCTGGTGAACTCAGGGGTCAACAGGCTGCGTCGGCGAGTATGCACGGGTGGATCGGTGAGGCCGAGGCCGCCGGGGTTTGGTTGTGCCAGTCCGATGCCGTCTACCAGTGTGGTGAACTCGGTGCTGATTCCCTCGGTCTTGCCGAGTACGGCCTTAGCCTCGGCATAGCCCGTCACCAGCCAGGCGTTGAACCCGAGTGGCAGCCGTAGCCGGCAGATCGGCTCACGTTCACGCAGGCTCTTCAGCTCCGGGACCGGATCCAGCCCATCGCGTCGGAGCGGCATCAGTGCGCGATCAGGGAGCCGGGAAAGATTGAAGCCGTGTTTTCCCGCCGCCCGTAGGAGAATACGTCTGCCCAGACTGGTAAGAGTACGCGCCCGAAGTCTCATGATCGAGCACCTTCCGGAGAGGCCTGCAGAAGGTCGTGTCCCACCTGGGTGGTGCGGGAAAGGATCTCCATCTGTTCCCTCGCCTCTCTGGGAGCTGAGGAGCACCAGCCATGAGACATTGAGTAGTCGATCAATTGCATAGAGTAGCACGATCATGTGCCACTGCCGCGGCTCGCTCGGCCGGGGTGAGCTGGCGGGCGAAGGCCTCCTGCAACGTCCGCAACGCCAACGGCGCGGCGCCCGTCCAGCCCTGGCGCAGGAAATCGGGCACCGCCACCCCGGTAACGGCGCTTAAGTCTCCGGCGTGCGTGCCTTCGACCACCGCGGCGCGGGCGCGATGCACAGTCGCGACGTTGCCGCGGAAGTAGGCGAAGGCCTCCCGGTCGGTCGGGGTGAGTCCGTACGCGCGGCTGCCCGACTGCCCGCTCCCGGCCTCTGTCCCGGCCTTTGTCCCGGCTGCCGACGGCGGAGTCCTGCGGCTGATCGAGTCAGCGCCAGATCGTGCGCTCGGTGACCTTCAGGCCCCGGGCCGCCAGGCGGACGTGCTCGGTGGTCAAGGTGCCGTCCGTGTGCAACGCGGTCAGCCGCGTGACCGTGGCGGAGCGGCGTTCACGATCGACGGCCATAGCGGCCCTCCCGGCTACGGCGCCTCGCAGGGGGTCAGGTGTTGGGCGTGTCCCCTCTGCTCCCACCCCGCGACGCTGGGAGCAACGCACCCAAACGGACCGTAGCAGGATAACTACGGATCGTCTCGAAATTCGGTACACCGCACCATGGCGGCTGGAGCCGGCCCGGTGTGCGCGGGGCTGACCGGGGCCGCTCACCGCCAGGGATGGTCAGGCCAGCTGATCCACGTCTCGACCGAGAGGTTGTCAGCTTCGGCATCCGTCAGCACCGCGCAGGCTTCGGCCGCAGCAACAACCGCCCAGACATCCCGGGGACTACCGCCGGTGGGGATCTTTTCGCTGGATGGCGAGGAGGAACGCCGGCCCCAGATCGCCACGCCGCAAGCCCGCCCACCGGACCGGTGGGCGGGTAGTGGCAGACGATGGTCAGGACGTGGCCTGGTCGCCATAGCCGTAGGTGACGACCACGGTCCCGTCCGGCTTACGCAGGCTGCCGGTGTCGCCCTTGTCGTTCCAGATGGAGCTCTTCATGCCGAAGGAGAAGCCGCCCCACTCGGGGTGGATCTCGTTGGTGTAAACACGCAGCCGGTAGCCGCACATCATCGTGAAGTCGGGGAAGGTGAAGTCCTGGCCGGCCTCGCCGGCGTTGACCGTCCACCCCTTGAGGTTGACGTAGGCGGCGCCGAGGTTCTGGATCTCGATATACTCATCGCCCTGCCCGGTGGCCTGGCCTCGGAAGTTCACCGTGGTGATCCGTAGGTCGACCTTGTCGGAGCGGCACATCACGGCCATCACCCGGACCGAGGTGTCCGTGCCTTCGGGACAGCTCGCGGCCAGGCCGGGGCCGCCCACAGCCATCACGAGCGTGGGTGTGGGGTCCTGGCCCTCCTTCAGCAGCCGGGTGGGCCGCAGCCGGTAGGGGACGCCGTCGATGGTGATGGGCTGGCCGACGTCGCCGCCACCCAGGCAGCTGAGGATGTCGTCCATCGGGCCGTTCAGGTCGGGGGTCTCCTGGTGCTCGAAGCCCAGCACGAAGCTGAGCTCGCCACCCCCGTCTCGCACCAGCTTGGACAGCAGCAACACCTGGAAGTCCGCGTTGGCGGTGGTGGGGCGGTTGGAATGAGTGAGAGTGCCGACCGCGAACTCGGTCCCGTCCACCGGCACCTCTACCGGACCGCCCTGGAAGCGGTAGGCGTTGGGCTCTCCTCCCTGCGGTGGCGTCCCCCAGGTGAGCCGGTCGGTGTTGTAGCCCTTGGCGTTCGGGGGCAGCGGCTTGGTCAACTTCTGGTTGTTCCACGTACCGGTGATGGTCGCTTTCGACATCGGAGCCCTCTCTCCTCGCCGTCACGGACAACGTCGGACCGCATGGGACGACTTCACCCGGCAGGGCACGTCTCGACACGACGATCCACTGACGCCCTTACTACGACCTTTACGGCTTATCGACACGCATTCAAGACACGCGAGGTGACCTCATCTGGTCACCATGTGTCACCCATTGGGGATAAATGGGCAGCCCGGCGGCCAGATTGTTCTCGCGGACCTACCGAAGGGACTTGCACATGGTCCTATCGTCGCCCCGGTGCCGGACCGCGGTTCAACCGCCACGGGGACAGCGGCCTTCCAGCTCCGCGACGGCCGCTTCGTCGATCTTGCTGCCCACATCATCACCGAGCGGAGCCACCGCGTCGATCTGCTCCGCCGTGCCAGAGCATGGTTCAGCCGGTTGAACGGCCGTGAAAGCCGGCGCCGCGGGTTCACGGCGCGCTGACCGTTTGCCCTCCTGCCCAGGCTGGGAGATCTTGATGATGGAACACCCTCTGAGAGGAAGACTCGCATGATCGGAAGTGGCACCGCCTGCCGGCTCCTGGCGGCGCTGCCCCGCGCGGCCGTACCTCTGCTCGCCAGTCCGGCCGCTGCCTACACCGCGCCCGCGACAGCCACCAGCGCCCACGGGACCTTGCAGTTGTCCACCACTTCCGGTTCTCCCGGCGACCCGGTGACCCGGTGACCATCACTACACCATCACCAAGAACACCGCCAGCCCGGTGTACGCCGACGGCGAATTCAGCCGCAGATCGCCGGTGAGGTTCTTCGAGGACGACACCTCGTGCGCCGTCGTCTCCGGCCCCACCCCCACCACCTGCAAAATGACCAACAACACCTTCATCGTCGACTACCCGCAGACGAACAAGATCCCCGCCAACAGCACCGCGTCCGTCGTCATCAACACCACTGTCGCCGCCGTGCCCCCAGCCGCCTGCCAACTGGCCTTCTTCAACCTGGCCTTCAACGGCACCAACGAGCCCTGAGCCCCGACCCGATCGTGTTCACCGTCCTCAACGAGGCAGACCTGGCTCTCGGGCTCACCGCGACCGGCGGCCCAGCTCTGTCGATGACGGTCGGCTACTCCCAGACCACCACCAACAACGGCCCCGCCACCGCGACCTGAGCCACCGTCACCACCACGCTGCCGCCCCAGACGACCGGCGTGAGCGCGTTGCCGGGAAACTGCTCCTACAACGCGACGGCCAAAACGGTCACCTGCACCCTGTCCGGCCTGGCGGCCTCTGCCGCCCAGACCAACAACTTCACCGCCCAGATCAGCACGTTGGCCCTCGGCTCGCTTCCCGCGTCGGCGGCCAGAACCAGCAGCAGCCCCTCCGACACCAACGCCTCCAACGACACCACTTCGGCGAACTGCTCTGCCCTGACCGGCCTCATCATCACCTGCTGAACCCTCCACGGTGTTCACGCCGCGACGGCGATGAAGCCGGTGTCAGGACACCTCGGCCGCGAACCGTCTCACGTAGCCGGCGAATGCGTCCAGGATCGAGGCTGGTTCCAGGCCGTAGCGCGGCAGATCGTAGTGGTGTGGTGAAGTCCCTGACCTGGGCACGGCACCGGCAGGGGGAGGGTGCTCGCCCAGCTGGGCGAGCACCCTGGCGATGGCCGATGCCGGGGCGTGTGTCAGTTCCGCGTAGGGGACGTCGATGAAGCGGGCGGGGTCTGTGTGCTCGCGTACGCGCATGGCCCGGGTCAGGGCCTGGGCCCAGATCTGCAGCCAGTCGCGCCCGAGGACTGTCAGGTCGACGCGGTCGGTGTGCATGCCCATGGTGGCCTCGGTCAGGCTGCACCAGGAGGGTAGGGCGACCAGCGGATCGCGGTGTACCCACACCAACGTCGCGTCCGGGAAAGCAGCCAGGAGCGCCCGCAGCGACCACAGATGGGCCGGGCATTTGAGTACCCAGCGCGACGGCGCGTCCTGGTTGTCGATGAACCGCAACTGCCGTCCGAGGTAGCGGTAGTCCTCGGCAGCCGCGTTGTCGGCGCGTTCGGCCAGCCAGGCCAGATAGCCGGGAACTCTGATGCGGGCGTGGTGGAAGAGGCCATGGGGAAGCAGGAAACTGCACTCTTCAGGCTGGCGCGCGTGCAGCGGGTGCATCGCGCGGGTGGCCGGAGCCAGAGCGCGCGAGGAGGCCACCGTCAGGCCCGCGCGCATCGCCCGCAGGCTCTGGCCTGTTCCAGCGGGCCGGGGGTCGAGCAGCTCAAACAGCATTGGTGCCCGGAGGCCTGGAGCGTCGGCCAGTAGCCTGTGCAGCAGGGTGGTGCCGGAGCGGGCAACCCGATGACGAAGACCGGCCGCAGCGGGCGCTGGGCAAGATGGCCAGGCTGGGCCGCAACCCGCAGCCGGATCGCCAAGCGGCGCACCACGTCCTGGCGCAACGCCAGGCGGCCGATCGGTGAGAGGTCCTCAGCGGTGGTGAAGGCTTGCCACAGCACCGTCATGTCGTCGGTGAAGCCCTGGTCGAGGTGGTGATCGGACTTCTCCAGACTTCTGGCGTGCTCGGCCAGCGCGGCGAGGGGCTCCGCGTCCCTCCGCCGGGGTGCCCAGGTGCCGATGACCTTGTTGGCCACCGGAACCCAGGCCGCTCGCCGTCGCATCACCGCTACTCGGCGGTCATGAAGGTGATCTCGTCGGTGTGGACGTTCTTGCTGCCGCCGATGTGGCACCAAGCCATGCGGCGCCCGTCGGAAGCCACCGCGATGGCCTGGGGGTGTTGCCGGTGCCGCCGTCCAGCAACTCCCATGGCGTCCACCCATCTGCGCCGTCCTGCCCGGACTGGTAGAGCTTTCCGTCCAGCCCTGTGTGGAAGACGATCACGTTGCCCCCGGGCCCGTTCGCTGCGGCCACGGCGTACTTGGTCTGGGCGGGCTGGGGGAACTTCTGCCAGCCCAGCCAGGTGTCAGCAGGTCGGCGGTTGAGGTAGACGATCTGGTCGGTGCCCACATGGAACACCAACAGCTCGCCGTCACGGGCGTAGGCCATCGCGACGGGCAGGGTCGTGGAGGCTCCCGGGATCAGTTTCCAGGCCATGTTCGAACTCCCTGCGGGGGTGTGCCGGAGCGGTCAGGCGAAGGTGATGGTGCCGACGGTGTAGATGCTTGAGACGGTGCCGAGCCCGAGCGTGCAGGTGAGGATGTCGGTGGCGGGGCCGCTCTGGTTGCTGATCACGCTGTCACCGGCGAACAGGCCGCCGCTGACCACGCCGGTGATGACGGAGGTGTAGACAGCGCCGGCGATCGTGGTGGTGTAGTTCAGGCTCAACGTGCTGGTCTGGCCGGTGTTCCAGGTGATGGTGGAGGTGGAGGCGCCCGAGCCGGCCAGGGTGAGGCAGCTGCGGTTCGGCACGACGAAGGAGCCGGTGAAAGTGCCCGACGTGATCGCCGGGACACTGACGGAGGTGCACGGACCGAACAGGTTGGTCGTCTTGATGGTGACGGTCTGCGGGCTGGTGCTCAGCGGCGGCGTGTAGGTGACCGTCGAACTGGTGGGCGGCAGGCACACCAGGTCACCCGGCACAGCCTGGGCCGGTGCCGCAGCGACCAAGAGTGCAGCGGCAGTGCTGAGGACGGTCAGGGCGGTGAGCACGGTGCGGATCACAGCAGATTCCTTCTCATCGGGCGGACCTGGTGCATGACTGTCGGGGCGCGCATCGGCCAACCGGGGGACGCGTGATGGACGATGGGGCAACCCGCCGGTGTGAGCCCCCGCCGGAGCCGACGCTCACACCAGAGCGTCCAGGAACTCCCTCATCTGACCCTCGCTCTGGGCGCCGCTCTTCTGCCCGGCGATGGCACCGTTCTTGAACAGCAGCATCGTGGGGATGGAGGGCACCTGGTAGCGGGGAGGGGTGGCCGGATTCTCGTCGATGTTGAGGGCCGCCATGGTGACCCTGCCAGCGTAGTCGGCAGACAAGTTCTCCAAGATCGGCGTCATCAGCTTGCACGGCCCGGCCCATTCGGCCCGGAAGTAGGCCAGTACAGGCTTGCCGGCGTTGACCACGTCGGCGTCGAAGGAGGCATCGGTGACAGTGAGGAGAGGCAACGCGGGACTCCGATCCGCTGCGACCAGCCATGGTGAGAGACCAACTTCTTGACCATCGCACGCGCGACAAACATGTCAAGGATGAGGACGCCTGCCTACGCATCCGAGCACGTCCCCGCCCGCCCGGTAGATCAGGATTGCTCCGGACCATGCCCCAGGGTGTCGGGATTAGAAGGTTTCCCGACAGGCGCCCGGAAGGCCCAGCAGGACACCCGAAAAAACGGACACTGGGTGACGAAATATGACGACTGGCGGGCGGTTTCCCCTGCGAATTGACGACAGGATTTTGCGACAGGAAAACTAGGGCTCCAGCCACCTCCCGAGGAGAACCCGGTGCAGATCGTCTACACGCGCGTCTCCACCGCGACCCAGTCTCTCCTCCGCCAGCGGCACATTCTCACTGAGGCCGGCCTCCTCGTCCGCACCGAGGGCGTCGCCGAAGGGTTCCGTCCCGCCGACGGCGTCCTGCTCTTCGAGGACCCCGCTACCACCTCGAAGGTCCCGGCGCTGGAGCGGCCCGCGTTCGCGAAGGTCGCCGCCGCCGCGCACCCCGGCGACACCCTCACCGTCTCCGAACTCTTCCGGCTCTGCCGCGACCTGATCGACATCTACAACGTCCGCGCCTGGTGCCAGGCCCGAGGCGTCATCCTGCGCGTCCTGTCCGGGTCCCTTTCGAACTTCCACGACCTGGCCGCCAACGACGCGACCACGGACCTGCTGATCAACGTCATCACGGCCGTGGGCCAGTTCCAGCGCGACATCCAGAACGAGCTCACCGTCGAAGGCGTCGCGGCCGCCGAGACCGAAGGCCGCTACCGCGGCCGGCCACCCGCCCTCGCCGGAGCCGACCTCCAAGACGTCCGCTCGACCTACACCGACCAAGGCGCCTCGATCGCCGCCCTCGCCCGCGCCCACGGCGTCAGCCGCGCCGCCATCCGAACCGCCCTGGCCGATCTACTACCCGACCCCAGCGTCCCCGCTTCCCGACCCTCCTGACCAACACACAGTCACCACCATCACCCACAGCTGCTTTGGGGCTGGGGCCACGTTCGGGAGCGGAGGGCCAGCTTGAACAGGTGCGTTCGGCGTTCACCGACGATGGCACTTCGATCGCGGCTCTCGCCCGTGCGCATGGAGTGAGCCGGGCCGCCATCCGAACTGCGCTGACCGGGCTACTGCCGGGCCAGCCGGGTCCTCCCTCGCCTATCCCGACCAAGGGCCCTGCCGGAGCGTCGAGCTAAGTTACTCGCCGGTACCGCCACGGCTGTCCGCAGGTTCCTCAACCCCGAAGCAGCAGATCAGCTTCACCACCGACCGCGCCGAGGCCATCGCCGAGCGCCGAGGCGGCCATCGCCGCCGTCCGGGACATGGCCACTGGCGCCGCCCTGGACGACGCCAAGCTGGCGGCGTTCATGGACGAGAACGGCAAGCTCCTGTGAGCCGCCGCCGTGATGAGACGGGCTGGACCCGCGCCGAGCGCGACGTCGCCGAGGTGATGATCTGGCTGCGCAGCAACCACGGCCGCGAGGTCAGCTACGCAGACATCGCCGTCGGCGTTGGCATCAAGGATGGCGCCCGCCTGCGGCGGGCCGTCAAGGTCGCCCGCGTGGTCGCGGCCAACCGGGGCGATCGCCTGGAGAAGTTCCTGCCCTCACAAAGCCCCGCCCAGCGCAGTGGGCGGCGCCGGGTCTTCGTCACCCGCTACATGCGACGCGGCCTGGGCGATGAGTTCGGCGCCCGCGACGCGATGTCCGCTGCCCGCACCGCGATGACCGCGATGAAGGACATGCACCGCGCCACGACCTTCGAGGCCGGCAACGACAGGTCGATCGCCCGCACGGAGTTCGCCACGATGGCCACGGCCGTCGACGAAGCCATCGCCAAGGTCTCCGGCATCGACAAGGTCGGCCCCCAGGTGGTCAAGCACGAGAACACCGGTCTGCTCGCCCAAATGATCGCCGAGATGGAAGCCCGCCTGACCGAAACCATAGGCTGACCAGGAAAGACCACTCTCTCGGGACACGCTTCAGTCCCGCCCTCTCCGCACGCCCAGGCAGCCCCGCCAGCTGAGCCCACCGGCGCAGCCTGACAGGATCGTGGCCCATGATTGACGACTTCGCGAAAAATATCGTGCACGAGAGACTGCGGCGGGACCGCCAGGCGTTGCTCTGGAAACTCGACGGCTTGTCCGAATGCGACGCCCGCCGACCTCTGACACAGACCGGGACCAACCTCCTTGGCCTGGTCAAACACGTGGCCAACGTCGAGGCCAGATACTTCGGCGAGGTCTTCGACCGCCCTTCCCCGGAACCGCTGCCCCGGTGGCAGGACGCCGACGGCAGCGAACATTGGGCGGCCGAGGACGAGACCCGCGAACAGATCATCGGGTTCTACCAGCGCACGTGGGAACGCTCCGATGCGACGATCAACGAGCTCCCCTTCGACGCCCCCGGCCACGTCCCATGGTGGCCGGAATCGACACCAGCCCGGCACACGAACCTGTTCGCGATCATGCTCCACGTCCTGAGCGAGACCGTCCGACATGCCGGACACGCCGACATCCTGCGCGAAGGACTCGACGGCCGGACCGGGGCGCGCGCCGAACACGGGGAGCAGATCGACGAGGAAGCCCGCGCAGCCTACCGCGCGAAGATCGAGCAGGCCGCCAGGACGGCCGCGCAAATCACGGCTTAACCACAATCACGCCACCGTGACCCCCGCCAGCGGCGGGGGTCACGGTCCACCTTTGCCCCCACCAGCAAGATCACTTAAGGGCCAAATGTCGGAGTGCCGCGACGCGCCCTGATGACCTCAAGGCGCTGTCCACACCCTCAGTTCCTTCTTGGGTCCGGGGCTAAGTTCGGCCAACTTGGCGCACTTGAAAGAAGAGATCATCCTCCTCTGACCTGCTGGAAGGGTCCTCCAACCCTAGATAACGAGAGCCGCGGCCCCGGCTATTCGGTCCGTCTGGTGGCCCCGCTCGCGCTTCACCGCGCCGTGCTGGAGCAAAGCGCTGCTCTTGCCGACAGTGCTGGCCCGGCCGAGCGCAAGGCGCACCGGGTGTACGCCGCTCGCATCACAGCCGCCGAGACTCCCCGAGCATGATCAACCTTTGTTGAGATCTGGCTGATCGGCTGATCAGGACTCTGCATCAGGCCTCTCACCAGCCCAGATCAACGCCGTTTGGGGCCTATGACAGCGTTCTTACTCGCGAGTCCCCGGCCGTCACTGGACTGCGGAGGTACTCGGCCCGCCAGACGCCCTGACCGCGCGGAAGTCACCTCGACAATATGAGTTTACCGTAACCAATATGTTCATATAGTATCCGGACTATGCGTTCAACCGATGATCGGCCGCCCGAGGACCTGACCGCCCGCGCCCGGATCCGGGACGCCGCCCTGGCCGAGTTCGCCGAGCGCGGCTTCAAGGGGACGACCATCAAGGCCGTCGCCGACGCCGCCGGCGTCTCCATCGGCCTGGTACAGCACCATTTCGGGTCGAAAGAGGGACTGCGGGCCGCCTGCGACGCCCATGTCCAAGACACCATGCTGGGCGCCGCGGGCCAGGTCCAGGACAGCTCCGACGTCACCCCCGAGCTCATCCGGGGCATGTTCGAGGCGAGCGAACTCAGCGTCCGCTACCTCGCGCGGGCCCTGGTCGAGGGCTCACCCGTCGCCGAGGCGATCTTCGACGAAGGCGCCGGTGCCGCCGAGCGGTTCCTGACGGACAACTGGCCCGACGACTTCCCCTCAGACGAGGCCACGACGCGCGAACGCGCCGCCGTGATGGCGGCGATGCACCTCAGCACGATCGTGCTCCACCAGCACCTGACCAGGCGATTCGGCATCGACGCGCTACACCGGGCCAACCTCGCCAGGCTCGGCATGGCCATGATCGACGTCTACGCGCACCTGGGCCAGTGGATCACCTCCGGACAGGGCGGCCAGGTCCGCCAGGCCATCGCCGACCACCACGCCAAGGAGCACCCTGATGACTGATGCGATCCAGATCCGGTCGCTGATCAAGAACTACGGCCGCACCCGCGCGCTGGACGGCCTGGACATGAGCGTGCGCGAAGGCGAAGTGCACGGCTTTCTCGGCCCCAACGGCGCCGGAAAGACCACGACCCTGCGCATCCTGCTCGGCATGCTGCGCAAGGACGACGGCGAGGTACGGCTGCTGGGCGGCGACCCCTGGACCGAAGCCGTCGAACTGCACCAGCGGCTCGCCTACGTCCCCGGCGACGTCACCCTCTGGCCGAGCCTGTCCGGCGGCGAGGTGATCGACCTGCTCGGCCGGCTGCGCGGCAGCGCCGACACCAAGCGGCGCGACGAACTCATCGAGCGTTTCGCCCTGGATCCACGCAAGAAGGCGCAGACCTACTCCAAGGGCAACCGGCAGAAGATCGCGCTGATCGCCGCACTCGCCTCCCAGGTGGAGCTGCTGCTGCTGGACGAGCCGACCTCCGGTCTCGACCCGCTGATGGAGGCGGTCTTTCGCGAGGTCATCGCCGAGGAACGGCGGGCCGGCCGTACAGTCCTGCTCTCCAGCCACATCCTCGCCGAGGTCGAGATGCTCTGCGACCGCGTGAGCATCATCCGCGACGGCCGGATCGTCGAGGCCGGAACCCTCGCGCAACTGCGCCATCTCACGCGCACCTCGGTCACCGCCGAACTCGCCACGATCCCGGCCGGCGGCCTGCCCGGTGTCCACGACCTCAACATCGACGGTCACCGCGTGCGCTTCCAGGCCGACACCGACCACATCGGCGAAGTGCTCACACACCTGACCCAGTACGGCGTGCGCGACCTCACCGCCCAGCCCCCCACCCTCGAAGAGCTGTTCATGAGGCACTACCGATGAACACGACCACACTGATCCGGCTGATCCTGCGCCGCGACCGCATCTGGCAGCCCCTGTGGATCGGCCTGATCACCCTCTTCGTCGCGACCACGGTGACCACCATCCGGGAACTGCTGCCCACCGCGCAAGCACGCCAGCAGTACGCCGGCGAGATCGTCAACAACCCCGTGATCCTGCTGATGCAGGGTCCGTCCTTCGGCGACAGCCTGGGTGCCATCGCCGCCCAGCAGCGCGGCGCCGCCACCATGGTCTTCGCCGCCCTGGCCAGCATCATCCTGCTGGTCAAGCACACCCGCTCCGACGAAGAGCAGGGGCGGCGCGAACTCGTCGGCTCAGCCGCCGTGGCGCGGCACACCCCGCTGACCGCCGCCCTGGTCGTGGTGCTGGCCGCGAACGCCGTCCTGGCCGTGCTGATCACCGTGGTCTGCGTGAGCGCCGGGCTCCCCTTGGCCGGGTCCCTCGCCTGGGGGCTGGTGGCCGCGTCCGGCGGCTGGATGGCGGCCGCGATGGCCGCGGTCGCCGTACAGATCACCCAGAGCGCCCGCGTGGCCGGCGCCGTGACCTTCACCGTGTTCTTCGCGGCCTACCTGCTGCGCGGTGTCAGCGACGTGGGCGGCCCGGGCATGCACTGGCTGGGCTGGCTCGTGCCGAACGGCTGGATCCTGCGGGCCCGCCCCTTCGGCGGCGAGCAGTGGTGGGTATTCGGGCTGGTCACGGTATTCGTCGCGACCCTGGTCGGCGCAGCCTACGCATTGTCGGCCCGCCGCGACATCGGCTCCGGCCTCAGGCCGCCACGGCCCGGCCCCGCCCACGCACCCGCCAGCCTGCGCGGACCGCTCGGACTGGCCTGGCGCACACACCGGGGCATGGCCCTGGCCTGGATCGCGGGCGCCGCCTTCATCGGCGCCGGGATCGGGCTGGGCGGGCAGAACGCCATCAAAACCTTCGGCCAGAGCGGCGCCCTGGACTTCTGGGCAGAACGCACCGGAACAGACGACCCCGCGCAGATCTTCTTCGAGCTCGTCGTCTACAAACTGGCGGTGTACTCCGTCTCCCTGTACGCGATCATGACGGTGCTCCGCCTGCGCGGCGAGCAGGCGACGGAACTCTTCCTGTCCCACCCGGTCAGCCGGGCACGCTGGGCGCTCAGCCACCTCGTGTTCGCGCTGGCGGTGCCCGCCGCCGTCCTCGTGACCGCCGGCCTCGGGCTGGGCCTCGGCGACGGCGACTTCGCGGCCACCCTGGCCCTCACCACGTTCATCCTGCCCGGCATCTGGGCGATGGCCGGGCTCGCCATGGCGGCATTCGGACTGTTCCGGCGAGCCGGAGTCGTCGTGGCGTGGACCGCCCTGGCAGCGGCCATCGCCCTCGAAATCGGCTGGGAGGTCGGACTGGTGAGCGACCCGCTCTTCAAGATCTCCCCCTTCGCCCACATCCACTACTCCACCCTGGCCGGCTCCGGACCGGGCCCCCTCCTCGGGCTCACCCTCGTGACCACCGGCCTCGTAGCAGCGGGCCTGTACGGACTCCGCCGCCGCGACCTGGCCCTGTAACCACCAGCCGCACCCCGCCCATGGTGCACCCGCAAGTTCTCCCAGCCGGGGATGCCGCCGAACACGAAGCCATCTACTACGTTCGACACCAGCCACAACTGACGGCTGGAACCAGCCAATAGAGTCTCCATCGATCCCGGTGCGATTCAGTCGCACCTGGGTAAACATCTCGAGCCTAAAGATCATTCGCATCGTGGCATCGGTGGACGCGCCCCGCCAATCTCGCGATCATGCTGTGCTCGGCAGTCCGTCTCAGGATAAAAGGCTCAATATGCTCGGCGAAGTTGATAGGAGGCCACATTGAAGGCGGGCTCTGTTCTCATGGGCAGCTAAGCGCGAAAGTCGCGTCAAGCCCTGGCCTTCGTGTAAAGGACTCCTGCCATGGTAGGTTTCCCCGCCGCACGTGTCGCGTCTCTAGTACGGCAGCCGCCATTCGTTAGCTGAGCTGGGTATATGCGGTTGCCAGGCGGGTGTGTTGGTGGAACCAGCGGGCGCGTGCTTGATGCCGGCAGGTGCGGTCCGGGCGGGACGAGGACGCCGTTCACGCTCCATGGGTAGGGCTGGCACTACCAAGAACCAGGATGCCGCCAGCAATGCCGCTCTTTGCGGCTGTATTTAGGGTTTCGGCATGACCTTTTCTCGTGCCATAGTGACCGCCGGGCTCGCCCTGGGCTGCCTTGCCACCGCGTTCCCCGCCGAAGCCTCAGTAGCACAAACCGTGGCACGCGGCGCCTTGGTCTCCTCGACCCTCGTGGAGAAGCTGGACAAGGGCCAGGTCGCCGAGCGGCTCAAGGCGACCGGCATCGATGCGGCGCAGGTGAAGTACGGGGTCAGCGCCTATCGCGTGGTCTATCGCACTGTGGACGCCAAGGGCCGGTCCACCACCGCCAGCCAGTTGGTTGCCCTGCCTGACAACAGCCGGCGCAACCTGCGGGTCGTCTCCTGGTTGCACGGCACTACCGTGTACCGGGGTGATGTGGCCTCGGTGAACGAGAAATCCACCGACCGCGCCACGGCGCTGCTGTTCGCGGGGGCCGGGCATGCGGTATCCGCCCCTGACTATCTCGGCCTGGGCACGGGGCCCGGCCACCACACCTACGGAGACCCGCGGACCACGGTCTCCGCCCCGGTGGACGCCTTGCGCGCGACCCGCGCCTTCGCCAGGGGCCACGAGCGGCGGCTCGACTCGCGCGTGCTGGTCAGCGGCTTCTCACAAGGCGGTCCCGCGACCATGATGGTGGGGCGCTTCCTGCAACAGGGCCGCGACCCGTACTTCCGGCTGGGCGGCCTCGCCCCTATCGCCGGCCCGTTCGACCTGAGTTCTTTCGAGGCCGCCGCTGCGAACGACAAGATCCGGATGGCCTCGCTCTACCTGGCCTACTTCGTGATCTCGGCTGACCGTTATACCGACGTCTACCGCACACCGAGTGAGGCCTTCCGCGCCCCGTACGACGAGCAGGTGGAGAAGCTCTTCGACGGAAACCATCAGGCTGCGGAGATTGCCCAGGCGTTGCCGCCGACGTCCGAGAAGTTGTTCACCGCGCAGTTCCTGGACAGGGTGCGCAAGCCGACCGGCAAACTGAAGGAGCTGCTGACCGCGCTCGACTCCACCTGCAACTGGAAGCCGGACGTTCCGGTCCGCCTGCATCATGCCCAGGGCGACACGGACGTCGCCTACGACAACGCGCTGTACTGCCAGCGTCAACTACGTTCCCGCGGCGCCACGCAGACTCTCACCGACGCGGGCAACGTGGATCATAACCAGACCGTCCGTAAGGCGCTGCCGCTGGTGGTCGCCGGCTTCACGGGCAACCGGGCCTGATCCGTCCGGCATCGAGAACGCCGGTACGGCCGAATCTCTCAGATATGAACATGACGAAGATGCAGAGAACCATGATGATCGCGGGCCCCGGCTCGGGCGATGTGAACCTGGCCTTCGCCGGGCCGCCTGACCAGGTCACAACCACCACGGATTCGGGCAAGACCGTGATCCAGGTGCCTCAGGGGTCGTACAACATCGTGGCCAAGACGGACTCCGGCCACAAGAACATCAAGCCCGCGAGCATCCCCTCGGCCCAGCACACGATCGCGCTGTCCAGCGATTCCGGGGACCTGGAGGTCAGGACACCCTGATGGGCGCCTCCCAGCGACAGCTGGCATTCGTTAGCTGAGCTGTATATATATGCGGTGGCCAGGCGGGCGCGGCGATGGAACGAGCGGGCGCGTGCTTGATGACGGCGTCGCCAGGCTGACCAGTGAGCAACGTGTTCCAGGGTTGGTGTGTGGCCAGTGACGGCGTTGAACAGGCGCTTGACCTCTGCGATCGTCAGCGGGATCAGACCAGGGTCGGCGGGCGGTGCCTCGTCGGGACGGGTGGGGCGCGTGGCCTGGGTGTCGGTGCGTTGCCGGGTCGCGGCGGTGCTGGCCGCGCAGACGGCCAAGGCGGCCATGACCAGCACAAGGTGCCGCAACAGCGCCTGGTGGAGGCGGATCTGGGGCTCGTCCAGGTCGAACAGGTTCTTGCCGGCCTGGAAGCTCTCCTCCACCGGCCATCGCAGCCCGGCCGCGGTGATCAGGCGAGCCAGGGTGGCTGGCTGACCGGCGGGCACGAAGCAGTAGTGAAAGGCCAGTTCACCACTCTTGCGGTGCTTGCGCACCAGCAGATAGTGGGCGGGGCTGGCAGTGGCGATCCAAGCCCAGGCGTAGGTGCGCTCGCCCTTGGAGCCGTTCCCGGCCGAGCGGATGACCCACCGGCGTTTCTGCCTCAGATATTTGGCCACGGCTTGTTCGCAGCTCAGGCAGGTGCCGCCGCCGAGGGTGAGGGTGAAGGTGGCACGGATACGCAAGACGTAGGCCTGGCCGTGTTCTTCCAGAAAAGTCCGCAGCTTGGTGCAGGCGCCGTAGACCTCGTCACCGGCCACGAAGTCCAGGCGCACGTCGTCGGCGTAGGCCTCGCGCAGCAGGTCGATGGCCAGTTCGCCCTTGGTGGCGAAGGTCAGATGCAGCGGCAGGCCGGTGGTGATCGCGGTGACGGGGTCGCTGATCTGCTCGGCGGGGATCCATTGCCGTGCGCCGATCAGCGCGTGCCCGGTGGCGGCGCGCGCGTAGGCGAGGTAGACGGTGTTGATGCCGTTGTCGATGCCGCCGGCGCAGCCCATGTGCTGGCGCTTGACGCCCGCCGTGGCCAGGCCCTTCTTCTCCTGGCCGGACTCGTCCAGCACGCCGATGGTCAGGCTGCCCGGCCGGGCGGCGGCATCGAGCCGGGTGACGGCGAAGCGGCGGATGGTGCTCATTGCGCCCGCGGTGTCCCACCGAGCCCGGTTCAGCAGGCGCTGGGTGGCATCCGGGCGGCGGTCGCCAATCCATTCGGCGATCGTCCAGCCGTTGCGTCTGGGCAGCTCGGACATGACGGCTCGGACGTACTTGGCGGCCTCCAGCCGTGGTTCGATCCGGGTAAACATCGGTGCCAGCGCGGTCATGAGGTCGTCGAGGTTCCGTTGCACACGCCTGGCCTCTTCCATCCTTGATGGTTCTTTCTCGGTGAAGGTTCCTGGCTTTGTCTACTGGTCAACGGCGAGCCACTCGCGACTGCCCGTCTGGGGCAGGTGAGCGTCTCCGGCCGCGGTTGAGGTAGGGGTCAGGGTTTCTCGCACGTGGTTTTCAGTCCTTGTTCGCTCGCCCTGGGAACTGGTGAGGGCGATCCGGCGCTGGGATGGAGGGGATCTGTGGCTGGGGGTCGCAACACTGGTGGCGCACCCAGACAGGAGACCCACATGATCACTCAATCTCTCTCAGCCGGACTCACCTTCCTTAGACGCGTCCTCGCGGTCGACGCGGCCGTCACCGCCGTCAACGGGCTCGCCTACGTGGCGATGGGCGAGTTGATCGGCAAGGTCCTGGGTCCTCACGCGGCGACGCTGCGCTGGCCCGGTGTCTTCCTGGTGGTCTACGGCGCGGCGGTGGCCTACCTGGCGGCGCGTCCCAGGGCCGCGGGCGTGGTCACGGTGGTGGCTGTCAACGGGGTGTGGGCTGTGGGCAGCGTCGTCGTCGTCCTGACGGGGCTGCTGAACCTCACGGCCCTCGGGGTCGCATGGGTGCTGGCACAGGCCGCGGTCGTCGCGGCGTTCGCGGTCCTGCAGCTCGCAGGGTTGCGCAGGGTCAGCTGACGGATCTTCATCGAAGGAGGAACGATGCGCACTATGTTCAGGAAAGCGGCAGCCGCGACGGCGGGTCTGGCGCTCGCCGGTGGCGTCCTGTTCGGCGTGGCCTCGGCCGCGCGAGCCGATGTCGTGCCGATGGGCTGGGAACTCTACAAGGCCTACGGCGACTCTTCGGAGGCCTCGCGCAAGCTGTGTTTCGCAGAGGGGCGCCGGTTGTTCGGCAACCAGTTCAAGTGCTCCCCTGGAGCGTTGGGCTGGGCGCTCTATTTCTGGTCCTGACGTGGAGGGTGGGCCCGGGCCACCCGGGCCCACCCTCTGGTGTCAGGGCGGAATCCATCGGTCGCGAGCGTATCCGCGGCGTCGGCCAGGTTCTCAGAGTTGTACCGCTGCTCCTCGATGGAAGGCGGCAGCGCGGCTCAGCGCCTGTCCCGCTTCCGGAAGGAAGGACCAGAACATGTGGAAGACATGCGCGTCGACCGGATAGAGGTCGAGCTCGACCTCCACCCCGTACTCGGCGGCTCGGGCGGCGAGCAGCCGGGCTTCGTGTACGAGGGCGTCGCCGGTGCCGACCTGTACGAGCATCGGCGGGTAGCCGGTCAGGTCCGCCGCGAGCGGGTCGAGGAGAGGGTCGCTCGCCGGACGGCCCTGAAGGTAGTCGCGCACGGCGTCGCGACTGAGCGTCAGCAGTGGTGCCGAGGCGGTCTTGACCATCAGCTCGCAGGTCAGATCGACCCACGGGCAGAGCAGGATCGCCCGGCCCGGCATGGGCAGCCGACGCTGCTTGAGCACGCCCAGCAGCGACAGCGCCAGCCCGCCGCCGGAAGAGTCGCCCGCGACGGCCAGGGCGCCGGGGTCGTCGGTCCGGTCCAGCAGCCACTGGTAGGCGCGCAGTATGTCGTCGAGCGCCGCCGGGTAGGGATGCTCGGGGGCCAGCCGGTACTCCGGCAACAACACCGACGTCCCTGCCGCCACGCAGAACGCGCCGACGACGGAGCGGTAGCCGTACGCAGAGCCCATGGTGTAGCTGCCACCGTGCAGGTAGAGCACGGTGGGTGGGCGCTCCGCGCCCGGCGTCAGCACGAACGACGGCACCCCGCCCGCGCTCACCGGGCGAGTGTCGATCTCCGTGGGGACGGGGAACTCGGCCAGCAGCGACTCGAAGGCCTCCCGCAACTCCTGCCGGTGCGCGCTCCCGACGATCGCGTGCCGGGGGTCCATCAGGCGGGCGATCCGGCCGGCCGTATCATCGCCGGCCGCGCGAGTGGCGGCCACGGCGCTGTCCACGTCGGCGAGGATGACGCGGGCGCGCTCCTGCAGCGCTCGTCCGGCGGGCGTCAATTCGACCCGGTGGGTGGTACGGCGGAGCAGTTCGTAGCCGATCAGCCGTTCCAGCGCCCGGATCTGGCGGCTCAGCGCCGGCTGTGACAGATACAGCCGGCTGGCGGCCCGGCCGAAGTTGAGCTCGTCGGCCACCGCGGTGAACGCGCGCAGGTGGCGCAACTCGATCGCGTCAGGCGCTGGGGGCAACGGCAGGGTGTCGCTCACCTTGTCATTGTGGGCCATGCGTTGGGCGTATTGCGGTCATGCGTGTTCGGCCTTTCCTTTGATGTGAACGGCCGTGTCAGTCTGGCCGTGTCGCAAGGAACACCATCAAGTCTCCGTGAAGCGGACTCGAATTCCCGATCGGCGTCGGACTTGTGACGGTGCCCGGATCCTCCCCTGACAACCCAACCAAGAACCAAGGAGCGAACATGCGCGAAGTTGTGCTGTACCACCTGATGTCGCTGGACGGCGTCGCCTATGAGGAGCCCGGTGACTGGCTCGCCGACGAGGGGGATCACCTGATCGACTATCTCCGCCAGGTCATCGCCACACAGGACGATGTCCTGATGGGACGAGGCAACTACGACTACTGGGTCAAACACTGGCCGACATCGGACTTCGAGCCCTTCGCCACGTTCATCAACAGCGTGCGCAAGCACGTCGTCACCTCGAGCGCGCTCACCTCGGAGTGGACGAACACCGTCGTGGCCGGCACCCCCGCGATCGACTACGTCACCGACCTGAGACAGCGACCGGGCGGAGACATCGGCGTGCACGGCAGCCTCGAGTTGGCGCGCTCGCTCATGCACGCCGGGCTCATCGACCGGCTACGGCTGGTCGTCGCGCCCGCCATCGTGGGACGGGGGAGGAGAGTCTTCGGCGCTGAAGAGGTCGTGCGATCATGGGCACTGACCGGACTCGAGCAGGGGCGGAGCGGCACGCTGTTCCTCGACTACACCAAGAAGTAGGGGGTCTTCAGCTCACGTTGGTGCTGCTCGAGGTGGAGTGAGGACCTGGGCGATCAAGTGGGTGTCGGTGTACTCGGTGATCTCGGCGACCTTGCCGTCGCGTATGACGAAAATCCAGCAATAGCGGTTCGGGTAGGGGCGCCCTGATGTGGTGATGCTGTGATTGCGGCCTTCGACGACGACCACGTCATCGTCGGCCACGAAGCGCTCGGCGCTGACCACATTGCGCCCGCCGAGCTGCTCCGCGAGCGGGCGGAGCAGGTCCTCCAGTACGGCACGCTTTCCGTCATAGGTGCCTGACCACGCGGTCTGGCCGATGATCGTCCAGCGGACGTCATCGGCCAGAGCGTCGATGAAGGGTCGCCCATTGCCCTTCGCGGTTTCGGCGAAAACTCCCTGCAGAAATGTCCGGTTATCGGCCTTGGACACCCGGCAGACCTCCCAGTAATCCGAAAAGCTTGGCGATTCTCGTTATACCGACGCAGCGTACGGGGCCCGGCCGGTGAGCACGTCCAAGCTCTGCGTCGAGGCGAGCCCGGTCCTGCCGCTCCTATCTCCGTGATTCCGGCGACGCGGCGGCCGCGCGGGCGGCGTTGGCGGTGATCGCCGCCCGCAGCCACTCGGCCGCGCCGGGGCGGGTGTTGTCCTCGATGCCTGCACGGTAGCGCGGATCGTCCACGTAAAGCTGGCTCTTGAGCACGTGGAACTCGTGGCTCATGTCGTAGAACCAGCGGCTGACGTGCGTTCGTTGCGCCTCGGCGACATCCATGGCGGCCTCGCCCTCGGGGTCGGCGCCCGCGTCCATGAGGTCGCGGATGCGTGCCTCGATGGTCGCGTTGTCGTCGTTGATCTGTTCCCACTCGCGCTTGCCGTAGCGGGCGACTCGCTTGGCCGTCTGGCTGTAGGCGTCCGAGTCGCCCCAGCGTTGTTCCACCTCTCGAAGATGCTGCTCTTCCTTCTCCGCCCATTCGCCCCACACCTCGCGCTTGTCGGCGTCGTTCAGGGGGGATTGGATTTTCTTGTCGCTCATGACGATGACCATAAAGTCTCACGTAGCGTGAGGCTCAAGCCGAAAGTTCTACGTCGCGGCGAATCAGGGTGTGATGTTGTGGTTGTGGCGGAAGATGTTGTCCGGGTCCCACTCCCGCTTCAGTGCCCGTAGCCGGTCGAGGCGAGGCTGGTCGTAGACGCGGCCGAGGCCGTTGTCGTCGTCGGACAGGACGTTCACGTAGGCGCCGGCGGCGTGCGGTGTCAGGTTCGCCGCAAGCAGCCTGGCGTCGGCCATCCGGGTCTCGTCCTCGGCGGGGTCGCTCCATTTCGCGGCCGCGACATACTCGAACGCGGCCGATCGGTGGGCGAAGGCTGAGTCGCCCGCCTCGGCGATGGCGCCGCCGTACTGCTGGATGCTGGCGGCGACGCCGTGGTGGCCGACTCCGTGCAGCAAGATGCCCTTGATCGCCTCGTCGCTCAGCTCGGTGAAGTAGTGGCCCTTCCAGTAGCGGCGGAAGGTGTGCCCTTCCGCGCTGTCATCGCGCCGCTGCAGGTCGAGATAGCTGATCTCGTGCGCGCGGACGGCCAGGGGCTTGCCGAGTGTTTCCAGGGCGGCGAGGTGGAGACGTGCCTGCTCCGGATCGCCGACCCAGACCCATCCGAGCGTCGCCACCCCGTCGGCGACGGTGGCGTTGAAGGTGGCCTCGCGCGGAGCCTCGGCGCTGAGGTCGCGCCAGGCGCGCATCGCGTCGAACGCCGTGTCGGCGGCGAAGTCGTGCTCGGCGACGAAGGCACGCGTGCCCACCTTGTGCAGGACGAACTCGAACTCGGTGACCACGCCGAAGTTCCCGCCGCCGCCACGCAGGCCCCAGAACAGCTCCGCGTTGACCTCCGGCGTCGCCCTGACCAGCTCGCCGTCCGCGGTGACCAGCTCGAATCTGGCGACGTTGTCGCAGGTCAGGCCGTAGCGGCGGGCCAGCCAGCCCATCCCTCCGCCGAGGGTGAGCCCGCCCACGCCGGTGTGGGAGACGTTCCCGGCCGTGGTGGCCAGGCCGTACTCCTGGGCGGCGTCGTCCAGCGCGCCCAGAAGCGCGCCGCCCTGCACCACCGCGCGGCGGGCGGCCGGGTCGATCCGCACGGACGCCAGCGGCGACAGGTCGATCATCAGGCCGCCCTCGGGGACGGCGTGCCCCACGATGCTGTGCCCGCCGCACCGCACGCCGACCGTCAGGTCACGCTCACGAGCAGCTCGTACGGCCGCGCGCACGTCGGCCACGCTCGCGCACCGCATGATGACGCTGGGCCGCCGGTCCACCATGGCGTTCCAGACCGACCGGGCGGTGTCGTAGCCCTCGTCTCCTGGCAGGAGCACCTGCCCGTCCAACCGGGTATCCATCGGCTTTGTCCTTTCCTCGGGTGATAACGGCTCAGATGTCGCGTGCGCGCGGACCAGCCGCGGCAGGCGGTAGCGCTCCGGAGCGGTCTGTTCGACCAGGTGGTCGGCGTTCAGCCGGTCCAGGTGCCGCCGGATCCGGTCGGGCGGCACCTGGACGAGCGCGGCGAGTGGCTCCGGCTCCAGCACGTCGCCGGGGTAGAGGGAGGCGGCCAGGCGCAGAGTCCGCCGGGCCGCCGGGTCGAGTCGCTCGTACGACCAGGACAGCGCACGCCGGACATCCTGGTCGCCGTCGCCCGCCTGGAAGACGGCCAGGACGTCGCGCTCGATCTCGCGCGCGAGCGCCCCGGCGGACAGTCCGGGCACGCGGGCGAGCCGCTCCCCGACGATCCGTAGCGCCAAGGGCAGGTGCTCGCACAGCTCGGCCAGGGTCCTCGTCTGCTCGGGTTCGCGGCGCAGCCGGTCGTGACCTGCCTGCCCGGCCAGCAGCTCCAGGGACTCCTCCGGAGGCAGGGGGCGCAGGTCGATCCGCGCCGCGGTGCCGCTGGTGACCAGGCCGCGCAGCTGGTTGCGGCTGGTGACGATGACCGTCGGGCCGTTGCCGGGCAGCAGGGGCCGCACGTGGCGGGTGTCGCGGGCGTTGTCCAGGAGGATCAGCATCCTGCGGCCGGCCGTACGAGATCGGAACATCGAGGTCGCCGCGTCCCGATCCGCGGGAACGTCAGCCGAGCGCACGCCGAGACCGCGCAGCAAGATGCGCAAGGCCTGGCCGGGGGAGAGGGACGGCAGAGCGTCGAACCCGCGCAGGTCGAGGTAGAGCTGGCCGTCGGGGAAGGTCCCGGCGGCGGCAGCGGCCCAGTGGATGGCCAGCGCGGTCTTGCCGACGCCCGCCCGGCCCACGATGACGGTGGCGCCCGGACGCTTCGCGGCCCGGTCCAGGGTTTCGAGCTCGCCTGTGCGCCCCACGAAGCCGCTGACATCGGCGGGCGTTTCGCGCGGCGGGTGCGCCTCGGCGGCGCCCGTCGCCGGCTCCGGCACCCCGGCGAGGATCGCCTGGTGAAGGTCACGCAGTTCGGCGCCGGGCTCGACGCCCAGTTCCTCGCGCAGATGGCCGAAGGCCTCGCGGTAGGCGTCCAGCGACTCCGCCCGCCGTCCGGCCTGGAGCAGGGCGCGCATCAACTGCGCCCAGTGCCGCTCGCGCAACGGATGCTCCAGAGTCAGCGTCCGCAACTCGGGGATGAGGTCACGGGACGGGCTGCCGGAGGACAGGTCCAGGTCGATACGGCGTTCGACGGCGCGCCTGCGCTCCTCCTCCAGGACGGCGACGTCGCGCTGTTGCAGGATCTCGGAGGCCACGTCCGCGCAGGCGCCGCCGCGCCACAGGCCGACCGCCCTGCGCAGCAGCGCGATCTCCTGCCCGGGTGAGTCAGCGTGGCAGGCCCGGTTCAGGAGGTGGCGGAACTCCAGCATGTCCAGCCGGTCGGGGCCGAGCCGGATCTCGTAGCCGCCCGGCCAGGTCCGGACGGTCGTGCCGTCCCCCAGCCACTGCCTCAGCCGTGCCACGTACGTCTGCACGACGCGCCGCTCGTCCTGGGGCGGCTGATTCCCCCACAGCCGCTGTGACAGGCTCTCGATCGAGACGACCTGGTTGGCGTGCAGCAGAAGGCAGGCCAGCAGCGTGCGGGTCTTGGCTCCCGGCACCGGCCGCCACGCGCCGTCGCCGAGGCTGACGGTGAGCGGTCCAAGAACGGAGAAGCGCGGCGAGAACGCACGCTCCCGCACCGAGCCGGAGGTCTCAAGGACCTCTCCAACCACCATGAACCGCCCGCCTTCGAAGCCCCGATGCCGTCCCGTCGGGACCAGCCTTGGATCGTGCCGCGGCCCGGAGCAACCCTTTCGAAGGGTCTCGAAACGTCCGGCGCCGCTCACAGAGCCGCAGCGCGCAGTTCCGCCGCGAGCCCGGCCGCGCTGTGACCGGGCGAGACCCCCTCCACGAGAACGGCGACGCCGTCGATGTGCCCGGTGCGCAGCGGCAGAATCGCCTGGTAGGCCGCCGACTCATACCAGCGCACGACACGGTCCATGTCGGGGAACTCGATGACCACGACGGTGCCGGGCCACTGGCCTTCACGGACGTCGACCGGTGGGCCGTGGACCAGGAACCGCCCCTGGAAGGGGTCCATCGTGGCCTGGACGCGCTCCATGTACTCCAAGACGTCGGGGTGCATCGACGGCGTCTTGAGATGGGCGATCGCGTAAGCGGTCATGGGACGGGCCCTTCGTCAATGAGGCGGTGTTCCGGCTCAACGAGGCCAGGCTGGCACGACCGCTCACGCCGAAGGAAAGGCCGAACACGCATGACCGCGATGCGCGGAACGCATGAGCCGCCGGCGTTCCTCAGCCCTGGGCGGGACGGAAGGCGGCGGCGTGGGACAAAGCCTTGGCCGCTTCCGGAAGGAACGACCAGTACATGTGGAAGACGTGCGCGTCGACCGGATAGAGGTCGAGTTCCACTTCCACCCCGTGCTCTGCGGCTCGCTCGGCGAGCAGGCGGGCTTCGTGCACGAGGGCGTCGCCGGTGCCGACCTGCACGAGCATCGGCGGGTAGCCGGTCAGGTCCGCCGCGAACGGGTGGAGCAACGGGTCACTCGCCGGATGGCCCTGAAGGTAGTCGCGTACGGCGTCGCGGGCCAGCCTCAGCAGCGCCGCCGGCGCCGTCGTGGCCAGATGTTCGCAGGTCAGATCCACCCACGGGCTCAGCAACAGGACTCGTCCCGGCATCGGCAGCCGGCGCTGTTTGAGCGTGGCGAGCAGCGACAGGGCCAGCCCGCCGCCGGAGGAGTCGCCCGCTACGGTCAGCGCGCCGGGGTCGTCGGTCCGGTCCAGCAGCCACTGGTAGGTGCGCACGGCGTCGTCGAGGGCCGCCGGGTAGGGATGCTCGGGGGCCAGCCGGTACTCCGGCAGCAGGACCGGCGTCTCGGCCGCCACGCAGAACGCGCCCACGATGGAGCGGTAGCCGTACGCCGAGCCCATGGTGTAACCCCCGCCGTGCAGGTACAGCACCGTGGGCGCGCCCTCCACACCCGGCGTGAGCACGAACGACGGCACCCCGCCCGCGCTCACCGGACGCGTGTCGATGTCGGCGGGCACGGGGAACTCGCCCAGCAGCGCCTCGTTGGCGTCGCGCAGTTCCTGCAGATGCGCGGTGCCGGCGATGGTATTGAGCGGCTCCATCAGCCGGGCGATCCGCCCGGCCGTCTCGTCACCGGCCGCGCGGGCTGCGGCCACGGCGTTGTCCACCTCGGACAGGATGGCGCGCGTGCGCTCCAGCAGCGCCTGCCCGGCCAGCGTCACCTCGACCCTGTGGGTGGTACGGCGCAGCAGTTCGTAGCCGATCAGCCTCTCCAACGCGCGGATCTGGCGGCTGAGCGCGGGCTGCGACAGGTAGAGCCGGTTGGCGGCCCGGCCGAAATTGAGCTCGTCGGCCACCGCCGCGAACGCGCGCAGGTGGCGCAACTCGATCGCGTCAGGCGCTGGGGGCAACGGCAGGTTGTCGCTCACCCTGTCATTGTGGGCCATACGTTGTGCGTATTGCGGTCATCCACGTTCGGTCCTTCCCCACGGGCCCTGTCCACCGTCGCCGGTGGCTCAGGAGGTGCAGGTCCCACCGTCGAGGACTGTCATTCCGCCCCCCTTGATATAGCCGTTCCATGCGGGAACGCGTACCCGGTCCGTTCTGGTGTAATAGAAATAGACAATCGTTCCTCGCTTGATCGAACCCTTCGGGGTCCAGCCTCGCGGGGTGCGATAAAGCGTTTTGTGGACGTTGAGCCGCGCTTTGTTCCAACTGCAGTCGGTGGACGCGGACGTGGTGGCCGACGCGACGCCACTCGCCGCACTGGCTACTGCCAGGCCTGTCGTCAGTAGGACGCAGACGAATATCCGGCGCATGTCAGTGCGCTCCCTTCGTTGTCGGTTGCGGGACTGTAGTCTCGTCCCGACATCTCCGCCCCCATCGATGGGGGTAGATGCCTCTTCACGTGTGAACTGCCCTGCCTGGCCTCCGGCTACGGCAAGGCGTAACCGGAGGCCAGGCAGGGCACATCCCGGGTTCCACGTGCACCTGGAGCTGCCGACGATGTCGGCAGGTTCGCATCAGATGCGGCAGGAGCCCGGCACAACCCTCATCTTTCCGACCTGCCCCCACGCCAGACCAAGTGGCTCCATCTGCCGGTGGAGGACGCCATTGATCGTGGCGGTCAGATCCCGGTATCCCGCGAAGCGCTGACCCAGGCGCACCGCGAAGGCCCGATCGCCGCTCGACGTCACGAAGTTGTGTGGGGCGGTGATCTGGTACGTACAGACCATGTAGCGCGACGCCGTGGAGCTGGAAACGCTGGAGTCGGCCGCCTGTGCCACGGCCGGCAGGGCCAGGACGCTCGCCAGCGCCGCGGCGGCAACCGGGATTCGGACGAAGTTTCGCATGTCTGCCTTCCAGTCGGATAGGGGGAGCGCGCCGCTGTTCAGGGCGGTCGCGCCTCCGAGGGAGATATGGCCCGGCCCCGTGAAGTCACGGATTACCTGGCCGTGCTTCGTGGAGTCGATGACGATGGAGCCCTCAAACCTGGGCCGTTCCCTGCCCGCCGGGGCGGACGACGCGCCTGCGACGTGCACGAAGACTCACTAGAAACTAACGACGCCCGCCATCAAGCCACCCTCGACGGGTCTTCAGCTTGTCGAGGGGCCGAGCGCATCGACCGGCGGGAGCGGGAAGCGCGCGAGGCCCGTCATCACAGCGTAAGAATTGAGTGACAGGTTGACGTCTACGCTGGCCGCATGGTCGCAGTTCGAACGACGGTCGCCGTCATGGCGGTGGTCCTGCTGCTCGCCGCATGCGGTTCCGGACAGATGGCCACCAGCCAGGCGCCCGCGGCGACGTCCACACCGAGCGGCACCGCTTCGTCGGCCGCGCGCTCCATCCCCGCAGCCTTGAGATTCACGGCAAAGACCCTGGACGGCCAGGCGTTCAGCGGTGAGACGCTGGCTGGCAAGCCGGTGGTGTTCTGGTTCTGGGCGCCCTGGTGCCCCAAGTGCCGGGCCGAAGCGCCGCATGTCAAGGCCGCCGCCGCCGCGTACAGGGACGTGGCTTTTGTCGGCGTCGCGAGCCTGGACACCGAAGCGGCCATGAAGGAGTTCGTCCAGCGGACCGGTACCGGTGGCATCCCGCACTTGTCGGATGAGAAGGGCGCGGTCTGGGCCACGTTCGGCATCGCCTCGCAGTCCACCTTCCTGTTCATGAAGGCGGACGGCTCCACCAGCAAGGCCACCGGACCGCTGGGTGTCGAGGAGGTCAACGCGCAGGTCGAGAAGCTGCGCGCGGGATGAACGATCTGCCGCTGGCGCTGGCCGTGACCGCGGGCAGCGTGGCCGCGTTCAATCCGTGTGGTTTCGCCCTGTTGCCCGCCTACCTGAGCATGCTCCTGGCCGGCGAGCGTGGCGGCGCGCGTCGGGCCTTGGGTTGTTCGGCGGCGATGACCGCGGGATTCGTCACTGTCTTCGGCCTGTTCGGCCTGGTGGTCACCCCGTTGGCGCTGTCGCTGGGCCGCTACCTGCCCTGGGTGACGATCGCCATCGGCCTGGCCCTGCTGGTCTTGGGCGGCCGGCTGCTGTCCGGCCGCGAGCTGTTGCTGCGCGTGCCCGCCCTGCGCACGGGACACCTGTCTGCTTATGGCTACGGCCTGTCCTACGCCGTGGCCTCCCTGTCGTGCACCGTCGGCCCTTTCCTCGCGATCACCTCCGCGTCGCTGACCGGTGGTGGCTTCCTCGGCGGCCTGGCGGTCTTCGTCGCTTACGCCTTCGGCATGGGCCTGGTGATCACCCTGTTGTCCCTGGCGGTCGCGCTGGCCCGTGGCGCCGCGGTGTCCAGGATGCGGCGCATCCTGCCCTACATCCCCCGCATCAGCGGCACGCTCCTGATCCTGGCCGGACTCTACGTCGCCTACTACGGCTGGTACGAGTTGCGCGTCTTCGCCGGGGAGGCCGCCGACGACCCGATCATCGGCATGGTCACCAGACTGCAGGGCGCCCTTACCGGCTGGCTGGAGGCGCTCGGCCCGGCCTGGATCGCCTTCGCGCTCGCCATGCTCCTGCTCATCGCGATTGGCACCCGCCGCGTCTTCCGCCGATGACTCTCCCATCGTGGAATGGTCGTTCCACGATAAGAAGTGGGCGTACCCCCACATCAAGCTTTTCGATCCCGCTGCGGTGCTGGACCAGGTCGTGCGCGTGACCGGGCTGAGCAGGTCCCTGGCCGCCCAGGCGTAGCCGTGTCCGTCGACGCGGTGTTCGGCGCACTGGCCCGATCCGACCAGGCGCACCATCATGAACGTGATCGCCAGCGAAGGCGGCGCCAGCGCCAGCGCGCTGGCCCGGCACCTGCCGATCACCAGACAGGGCATCGCCAAACATCTGGTGGTACTCGAAGAAGCCGGGCTCATCACCGCCCGGCGAGCCGGCCGCGAGGTTAAGTACGACGCCCGCCCCGAACTGATCAACGAGGCGATGACCTGGATGGCAGGCATCGCCGCCGAATGGGACGACCGTCTGGCCGCCCTGGCCAGACTCGCACAACAGGAGGCCCCCATGAACACCACCGGCACGATCGTCGGCCTGGACCTGACCATCCCGCGGTCATCGGCTGGCAGCCACAAACCCTGCAGGGCACACCGGCCACCGACGACGACGACTTCGTCATGGCATCCCCCGGCGGCGACTGGATGCCGGCGTATGCCACCGCCGCGGCGAGAACGCCGACCTGCCACCCCAATGGCTCGCCTACATCGCCGTCGACGACCTGGAAAACCAGCCTGAAGACCTGCACCGAACGCGGCGGCACCCAGCTCACCCTGATCAAGGGCGCGCCCGGGTCGAACCGCTACTGCGTCATTCAGGACCCGGCCGGCGTGATGCTAGCGCTCACTGAAAACGCGGCAACCGCAGGCTGAATGACCGGCCTCGGCGACATGGGGCTGCTCGACGAGGGCTTGGTGAGGCGTTATCCGATGAGGAGTCCTATCAGCATCAGAGTCGCGCTGCCTCCCAGAACGCCCAGCCAGGCGAAGCGGGAGGACGTCGCGGATCGGCGCTGGTAGGACAGCGCCGCGAGCCCGAACAAGACGGCCGGGACGCCGAAGACGACCCAGGCGGCGGCGAAGTTGAACCAGCCTGTCGCGGACATGTTGCTGATGCCCTTGTCGAGTGCGATGGGGACACCCGCCAGGATGAGCAACTTGACGATGAGCTCCAGCGCCGGATAGACGAACTGGGCGGCGGCCGAGCCCCAGAGCCCGCACAGGACGATCCAGCCGGGCAGGCGTCCGCCCCAGGGGCGGACGCTGGCCAGCGCGAGCATGACCGTGAGGATTCTGAGTCCCACTGCTCCGAGCGCGATCAGGCCGTCTTCTTCTGGCCATGCGCTTTCGACGACCGCGTTGACGGCTGCCAGGATGAGCACGATCGCACAGAAAAGGCCGACGAAGCCGGCGGCGCCGTACGCGGGCCATAGAGGAGCCCATGACCGGTCTTTCTGATGAGTGCGGGGCAACGTGAGGGCCTTTCGGCAAGGTGGTCAGGTCAGGAGGGTGAGGAGTTCTGCTCCCCGAGGGGTGATCTTGATGTGGACCTGGCGGCCGTGGCGTTGGCGGCTGAGCAGGTCAGCGGACTGGAGCTGGTCACAGTGGTAGCTGGCTGTGGAAGGCGAGCAGTTCAGAAGGGCGGCGAGCTGCCCGATGGGGATGGAGGCCCCGGCGAGCCGCAGGATGGCGGCGCGGGTGTGACCGAGAGCGAGACCGAGCTTGTCGGTGTCGTTGCGTACGGCCTGGCGGGAAGGGCTGGACCACAAAAGGCCGACGGCAGGTAGGGGATAGCCGATCCACGCCGGGCCGGGCTGGTCGAAGGAGAACAGGCAGGCACCCTGACCGGAGATGACGGGCACGAACGTGAGCCGCCGGCCGGCGAGGTCGAAGGACCTGCCCTGCTGGTCCGGCAGCCGGATGGAGCCGCCGTCGTAGGCCAGACGTTCGCTCAGGCCGGGCAGCAGGGTATGCAGGCTGCGCGTCACGGCGGCCAGGCCGATGCGCTCCTGTTCCTGGCGCAGGAGGGCATCGGCGTTCTTCCAGACGACGCGGAACTCCTCCCACAATCGGTTCATGAGCCGCGCGTAGGCGCGTATCCACGTTCCCGGACGGTCCGCCACCGGTTGCCAGTGCCGGGGGAGAGCCGGGCCGAACTCGGCTTCCAGCTCCCGGATGAGGATGAAGTCGTCGAGTTCGGCCAGGGCGGCGAGGTAGGTGCCCATGTCCGCCTCCCCGATCGTGGAGGTGGCGGTCAGGCAGTCGGGGATGACCGAGAAATGGGGGTCGAACAGTGGGCGCAGGATGACGGCGTCGTCGCCGATGACCGCCGTTACGGCGCGCTGCCAGTGGCGGGGCACACCGTGCGGCCGTCCGCCGAGCGTGCCCGCGATCAGCGACAGGAGCGTCGCGCCGGGGTGCAGGGACACGGTGGCGTTGACGTCGTCGAGGGCGCCGATCCGTAACTGTGAGTATCCCTGCATGTCTCTCCTGTCGTGTGCGTCACGACCGTTCAGCGGATGGGGTCCTTGAGCAGCTTCATGACGGCGATCGCGGTGGCGGCCAAGACGACGGCGCTGATCGCGGCGACGGTGTGAAGAGACCCGGCGAACGCCTCACGCGCCGCCGCCAGCAGCGCGGAGGCCTGCTCTTCGGGAAGCGCCGCGGCCAGCGCGCCCGCCGCGGTGGCGGAGTCGGACGCCGCATCCGCGATGCCGCCGGGGAACTGCTGAGCCGAGGCGTCCATGTGCGTGCGGTAGACGAAGGTGCCGACGCTGCCCAGGATGGCGATGCCCAGGGCATAGCCGCACTCGTTGCCGGTCTGGGTGAGTCCCGCGGCCGACCCGGCCCGTTCGGGTGGTGCGGAGCCGACGACCACGTTGGTGCCCAGGCCCACGAGGGGGCCGCCGCCGATCGAGGTCAGGCAGAAGCCGGTGATCACAAGAGCCGGTCCTGCAGACGTTCCGGCCTGAGTCAGCACCACCAGCCCGGCGGAGGCGACGAGGAGCCCGCCGCCGAAGAGGTAGGCGGTGGAGACGTGCCGCGCCAGCAGGGGAGCCACCTGGAAGCCGAGGATCGCCGCCACCATGCCGGGCACCATCGCCAGGCCGGTGTGCAGGGGCGACAGCCCGTGGTTGAGCTGCAGGTACTGGGCGACGAAGACCATCGTGCCGCCGGAGAGCATGGTGTACAGCAGCATGGCGGCCAGTGTCGAGGTGAACCTGCGCCCGGCGAACAGGCGCAGGTCCAGCAGAGGGTCGGCCAGCCGGTTCTGGCGGCGGACGAAGGCCACCGCCACCGCCAGGCCGAGCACGAGGCTGATGATCGCCTCCGGCCGCCAGCCGTGGGCGGCGGTCTCCTTCAGGCCGTAGACGATCGGCAGGATCGCCGCCAGCGACAGTACGACGCTGGGCAGGTCCAGCCGGCCGCGCTCCGCCGTACCGCGGAATTCCGGCAGCAGGAGCGGGCCGAGCACGAGGAGAAGCGCCATCGCCGGAACGCCGAGAAGCAGGACCGAGCCCCACCAGAAGCGCTCCAGCATGACGCCGCCGACCAGCGGGCCGACGATGGCGCCCGTGGTGAAGCAACCCGCCCAGATGCCGACCGCCGTGGCCCGCTGACCGGGATCATGGAACATATTCATGATCAACGCGAGCGTCGAGGGAGTCAGCGTGGCACCGGCGACGCCGAGCAGGGCCCGGGCCGCGATGAGCATCTCCGGGCTCGTGGAGTACGCGGCCGCGATCGAGGCGAGGCCGAAGGCCGCCGCACCGATGAGCAGCAGCCGCCGGCGCCCCAGCCGGTCGCCCAGGGCTCCCGCGGTGATCAGCAGGCCGGCCACCAGGAACCCGTAGATGTCCATGATCCACAGTTGCTGGGTGCCGCTGGCGCCGAGGTCGGCGCTGACGTGCGGGATCGCCAGCAGCATCACGAACGTGTCGAGCGAGACGAGCAGGGTCGGCAGCGCCAGTACGGCCAGGCCGATCCACTCCCGCCGGGTCGCCCGGACGGCGGCCTGGGGCGCGCTCATCACGCGTCCGCCACCTGGTAGGAGAGGATCACCACTCCCGAGCCGAGGGTGCGTGTGGCCATCAGTGACAGGGCGGTGTTGTCGCCCTGGCTGAGCAGCATGTCACCGGGGCCGCCGACGCCGGCGAAGCGTGGATGCACCCAAAGATGCAGTTCGTCCAGCAGGCCGTGCCGCATGAGGGTTCGCGCGACGGGGCCGAAGCCGTGCATGAGGATGTCGCCGCCGTCGTCCTGGCGCTTCAGTTTCTCGGCCGCCGGAATGAGATCCGTGATGATCGTGGTGTTGTGCCAGTCGGCCTTGTCCAGGGTGGTGGAGGCGACGTACTTGCGCATGTTGTTGATCGTGTCCGGGTAGTCGCCGCTGCGTCCCGGCCAGGCGCCGGCGTAGACGTCGTAGGTGTGGCGACCCATCAGCAGCGCCGTGGCAGCCGAGAGTTGCTCAAGGGCGATCTCGTTGGACTCGTCGTCGATGTAGGCGAAGTGCCAGGCGTCCATGTGGTTGACGACGCCGTCCACACTGACGAACGTAGAGTTGATGATCTTGTTCATTCTTACCTGCTCTGCTGGAGTGTCCGGTGGACACTTGATGGCATGGGTGGTGAGCGTAAAACCTCACGTAACGTGAGGCTCAAGTGGTCAATCGCCGTGCGGGTCAGCCGGTCGGCCGGTAGGTCAGCACCACGAGGCCTGAAGGCAGGACGCTGGTGTCGGCGAGGGCGAAGCTCGCGGTGAGGCCCTTGTGGTGAAGCAGGTCGCCGCTTCCGATGAGGAAGGGGTGCAGCCACAGACGCACCTCGTCGATGAGGCCGTGTTCCAGGAGGGCGCGGGAGAACGAGCCGAAGCCGTACTGGACCAGCCGGGCCCCGCCGTCCTTGAGGGCGGCGACGCGTTCGGCCGCCCGCTCGGCCAGGACGCCGGTGCCCGTCCAGGTGGGGGCAGTGAGGGTGGTGGAGGCGACGTACTTGGGCATGGCGTTGATGTGGTCGCTGTAGGTGTCGCCGGAGCGTTCGGGCCAGGTGGCGGCGAACACCTCGTAGGTGCGCCGGCCCATGAGCAGGGCGTCGGACGCGAGGAGCAGATCGGTCTGGATCTTCTCGGAGGCGCCGCCGTCGTCGCCCGTTGAGGGCCAGTCCTGCGGGTCGCCGATGACGCCGTCGAGCGTGATGTACGTGGAGTTGACCAGGTAACCCATGGTGGTGTTCCTTTCGACGCGGCCAGAGTGGCACGGCCGTTCACGCCGAGGGAAAGGCCGAACGCGCATGACCGTGATACGCGCAACGCATGGCCCGCTCAGCGTTGAAGGACTGGCTCTACCTCCACGATCAGCGGAATCGTCTCTCCTACGGCGACGCCGCCTCCCGCTCACACCCCTGGGATACACCCTTCTCAGCCGCTGAGACGCTGGTCGAATGGGCGAGCGAACACTTCGAGGAAATCGATAAGGCGCGCCGCCTACGACGGCAGAAATCCCGTGTTCGGCTAACGCTGCGCGCCGGCGAGAAGAGCGGAAAGTGTGTGCGGGTGCCGCCGGGTTTCTTGGCCATCTCCCATTGGGTAGCGAAGGCGATCAGATGTCGGCATGAAAGGGATCTGTTGGGCATCGCCAGAAAGCTGGCGGCGGACGCATCGGTGAAATCATGATCCCATCCCGGCCGGACACACAGCCTGCTCCAACGCTCGCTCGGCGCCGACGCGGCCATTATCGCTGCTTATGCGAGGTTGTCGGCGACCTGCTGGGGCCGGATGTGGGGATGCTGCGACGGCTCCTGCTGGCATACGGCCTGGCCGTGGCGTACGCGATGGTGCGCTCGACTGGTTGGGCCGTTATGGCGGTGGTGACCGTCAACGGCGTGCAGGTCGTGGGCGGCTTGGCCGCTATGTTCGCCGTTCTGCAGGCCTCCGTCGGAGATCACGCTCAGATAGGTTATCGTCGCCATCGCATGGCCCCGTGGTTGTGCGGCGTCGTTCTCCTGGTGCCCGCAGTTGTCCGGAAGTGTCTGCGGAGCGGGCGACCTGCCCTTTCCAGGGGTTGGAATCAGGTCGTTCGCCGAGCGGAAGCCATCTTCCTGCCCGTGGCCAACCGTTCAGAGTGCGTTACGTGAGCCTCTTTCCGTGATGTCGTTATGTGATCGTGTGGATTTGTAGCGTTACCGCCAGTCGGTGGGTCCAGGCGTGCTGG